>JBBQYN010000407.1:0-2291 GCA_038208655.1 Actinomycetales bacterium | reverse complement strand
GGGGTCGTGCTCCAGGTCGTGCTCGGTGAGGGTCGACGCGGTCACGACCATGCCGGGCGTGCAGAACCCGCACTGGAAGGCTCCGGCGTCCACGAAACGCTGTTGCACCGGATGCAGCCGGGCCGGGGTGACAGCGCCGCTCGCGTCGATCCCGGCCGGGGTTCCAAGGCCCGCCGCAGTCGTGACCTGGGAGCCCTCGGCCCGGAACGCTGGGAAGATGCAGGAGTGCACCGGGGTGCCGTCGATCAGAACCGAGCAGGCGCCGCAGTCGCCGGAGTCGCAGCCCTTCTTCACCTCGAAGTGTTCCTGGCCGCGCAGGTACGTGCGCAGGCTCTGTCCGGCCGCGGCGGGAGCGTCGACGGCATCGCCGTTGATGTGCAGTTTCATGCCTGACCCTGTTCTGTCGTCGCTGCTGCTGGGTCGTCGGGCTGGGGTGGTACCGGTGCCGCGAGTTCCCGCCGAATCTCCTCGCCCAGCACGCCGCTCACCGCGCGGCGCCAGTCCGCGGCGCCGTGAGCGTCGGTGAACCAGCAGTCGATGGCGGCGATGTCGGCGGCGAGGGCCGTGTCGGTGGGCAGGGCGGGGTAGCGCAGCTGCACCGGTCGCAGGGTGCCGCCCGTGACGGTGAGAACGAAGCCCCCGTGGGTGTCGAGCCGTCCGGCCAGCAGGGCGCCGGTGCGGCCGAGCGGTGACAGGGCGATCTTGCGGTGGGCGGTGCGGGCCGCAAGAACCGCGGCCGACAGGTGGATCGAGCGGATGACATCCGCCGCCCCGAGCACGTTGCTCATGTTGCCGGTCACGAACTCTGCCGCCGGAACGCGTTCGTCGCGGCCGTCACCGCGCCAGATGAGCACGTCGGCGTCGAGGGCCACGGCCAGGGCGATCATGGGGCCGGCGGGCAGGCTGGTGGCGAGGTTGCCGCCGACCGTGGCGACGTTCCACACCTTGAACGAGGCGTAGAACGAGGTGCAGCACTGGTAGATGAGCGGATGCGCCGTCCAGCCGGGTGCGCTCGGCAGCGTGGACAGCGCCGCGACGGTGCACGTCGCCGCGATCTCAAGGTCGAAACCGCCGGCCGGGGCCGGGGTCACCACGAGCTCGGGCCAGGCGAATGCGGTCAGGTCGACCAGGCCGGTGAGTTCGGCGCGGGGGGCGGCGAAGAGTTCGGATCCGCCGGCCAGCGGCACGATGCGCGGGCTGAGGGCGCGCAGGTCATCGCGGTGGTGGGCTGCGGTGATGCGGGTCACGGTGCTGAGATCCATGCTGTCCTCCGGCGGAAGCGAAAACGCGAGGCTGGTGACGCCCGGGCGTGCCGGGGCACGTTTCGGGCGTCGATCAGGTCGGGCGTCATTGGCTGCCTGCACTCCTCACAGACTAGCGCCGCGCGCACCCGGTCTGGCGCGCCTGCCACGTCGAGCGGCGGCGGCCGGTGAGAAGCGTCGCCGGGCGACGGGGGTACCTCCGCGGTTCAGACCCGCGGTGGCGGGCCGACGGTTGTCAACGTCACACGTCGATGGCGTGCACGAGCGACTCCTGCACCATACCGAGCCAGTCGTAGAGGCCGCCGAGAAATTCGGCGTCGTCGCCGCGCAGCTGCGGAGTGCCGTCGGGCGAGACCTGCAGGCGTTCGCCCAGGGTCAGCCGCAGGTCGGTGAGCGTACGCAGCCAGGCCTGCGCGGCGGTGGCCGTGAGGGTGATCGCCACGGCAGGCTGGTCGTCTTCGGGTACGGATGCCTCGGCATCCGTCTCATCGAGCAACTCCAGGTCCGACAGCTCCTGCCCCGCGGCGTCGAACCCGGGGGAGTCGAAGCCCGGCGCATGGGTGAGGGTGCCGAGCACCGAGCGGGCGTTGCGCACCTTGGCGGCGAGCAGGTCGTCGCTGGTGAACCGGCGAAACTCCGCGGCGGCCTCGGGGTCATCACGGTAACCGTCAGGCAGCAGGCGCCGGAACGCGGGGTCGCTGATCGCGGACTGCGGGTCGGTGGTGGCCGCTTCGAGCAGGTCCACCAGTTGGGTCGCGGCCAGGCGCAGCAGGTCGATCTCGACGGCCTCAAAACGGGCCGACACCACGATCGGGTCGGACTCGGCCGTCGCGGCATCGTCGGTACCGGTACCCGCACTGGCAGTAGCGGCGTCGGCACGGTCGGTGTGCTCACTCGGCTCACCGGTCGCGCCCGGCTCGCTCCGGAAAGGCATCACGGGGTGTCCTGGGCGAGGGTGGACTGCAGGCCGAAGCCGTGCATCGCCGTGACATGCCGTTCCATGGTCTCGCGGTTGCCGGTGGCGACCAC
>JBBQYN010000406.1:0-2296 GCA_038208655.1 Actinomycetales bacterium | reverse complement strand
CGCGAGCGTCAGCACCACGAGGGCGGCGGCGACGAGCGCGAGGGACGCGGCCAGGGGCATCCGCGTGCGCAGCACAAAGAGCACCACGCCGGCGAAGAAGAATGAGCTCAGCGAGACCAGGTTCACCGTGAACGTGGCGCTCGCGGAGCTCGTGAGCAGCAGTGTGGCCGTGGTCAGGCCGCCGAGCAGCAGCATCGCCGCGGGGGCGAACAGGCGCCGCGGCAGAACGGATGCCAGCACCCCCACCGCGAGGTAACACAGCGCCTCGAAGACCAGGGTCCAGAGCGGAACGTTCCACACCGGCAGGCGGGCGGCGCCGAGCGTGCCGTCGATGCCCCACTGGGTGATGTGCAGGCCGGAGTTGGCGAAGACGTAGCTCGCCGCACTCGGCCAGCTGAGCGTTTCGCCGGAACCGCTCAGCAGCATCGATACCGGCGCGAAGACCAGCGCCGTAACGAGCAGCACCACGAGGAACGCCGGGTAGATGCGCAGAAATCGGCGCCAGAGAAAGGGCAGCAGCGTCGGGGCGGGGGCAGCGGATGCCGCGGTGCCCGCCCCGAGGCGGCTGCCGGCCACGAGGTATCCGGACAGGGCGAAGAATCCGCAGACGGCGAACATGCCGAGGTCCGTGCCGCCGAGGGTGGGCGGGGCGCCGTAGCCACCCACGACCCAGGCGTGCGACACGATCACGCAGGCGGCGAGCACCAGACGCAGCGCGTTGAGGGCGTTGCTGCGGGGGTCGAACCCGCCGTCGAGGGTCGGCATGCCGAGCACGCTCGGGCCCGCGGCGGGTCGGTCGGGCAGAACCTCAGCGGGAGGGGTCACCCGCCCCAGCGTAATACGCGCGCCGGGGTCAGTGCCAGAGGGCAGCTCCCCTCCCGCGAGACGACGTGAATTGCCCTTAAAATGACCAAAAATGGGGCGAAACGTGTCGTCTCGCGGGAGTGGGGTGAGTGGGAAGGGTGCAGTGGGTGGGCAGCAGCCCGCTAGGTGCGGCGCAGCCGCAGCACGCCCACGAGGGCGAGCCCGAGCCCGAGCAGGCCACCGCCGATCCATGCCCAGAGCAGCGGGCTGCCCACGACGTGGCCGCCCCAGATGCCGTCGGGTGATGTACCGACCGGGCCGGCGGCATCCGTTGAGCCGGCCCCGGTGTCAACCCCCACCGTGATCACCGCGGTGGCGCGGGTCTGCGAGCTGAGGCCCTCGGCCGAGACGCCGTACACGCCCACGGCGTCGGCGGGCAGGGTGACGTGCACGTCGATGGCGCCGTCGGCTCCGGCGGACGACACCAGTGTCACGCTCGCCGCCCGCACGGCCGAGAGCGTGGCGCTGCCGGAGCCGACCACGGCGAAGGCGACATCCTCGTGGGGTGTGAAAGCCTGCGGGGCGAAGGTCACGATGCTCGTTCCGCCGGGAGCCTGATCGCCGGCGACCTCGATGCTCGACGCCGTCACGACCTGGGTCTGCGGCGCTGCCATGGCTCCCCCGCGCGGCGGCTCCGCGAAACCGCTGCGAGGCACGACCGTATAGCTGCCCACGGCCACGGTCGCCGCGCCCACGGTCGCCGAGGCCAGGCCGGTCGCGATCACCGTGTAGGTTCCGTCAGCCGCACCCGGCAGGGTGACGACCACGCTCAGCGCGCCCACGTCGGAGGCCTCGCGCAGCAGGGTGACGGTGGCGGCGCGCACGGCGCCGAGCGTGGGCTGGCCCGATCCGGTGGCCACGACCGACACGGCCTCGCGCGCCACAAACGACCCCTCGGCGAAATCCACCGTGACGTGCGCCCCGGGACTCGCGCTGCCGGTCACCGTCACGGTGACAGCGCCGTCGGGCACGGGGCGCGGGGCACCTGCAGCGGATGCTGCATGGGGTGCAGCAGCGGCGGGGCTCCGGCTCGTGAGCGCGGCGGCCACGAGTGGGGCTGCGATCGCGGAGAAGCCGGCCGCGGCGCCCCGTGCTCCCGCGACAGCCGTCGTGACGGATGCCGCCGGCCGCTCCCCGGGGCTGACCGCGGCGACCGCGGCGGCGGGTGCACCGGCGCTTGCCGCGCTCAGCAGAACAGCCGCCAGCACACAGACCACCGCTCGAGAACGCATGTGGACCCCCGAACTGTGGTGCCGTGTGGCGATGTGACGTGGTGCGTGGTGCGTGGTGCGTTGTGCGTTGTGCTCAGCGCGTGGCGCGTGGTGCTCGCCCTGCCGGGCGATTAACGACAACGCGCCCAGCGCGGTGAGCGCTGGGCGCGTATCTCTACGATAACTCTGGTGCTGCTAAAAGCGGTGTCACGAAGTGAACC
>JBBQYN010000405.1:0-2302 GCA_038208655.1 Actinomycetales bacterium | reverse complement strand
ATGGTCGAACTTCAAGTGAACTCGAAGTCAAGCCCCCGTCTCCGGGCACCCTCCGTGCTTTGACAGACTCGGCCGGTGACCGACGCGCCCGCACCTGAGAGCCGGCCAGAAAGTCGGGCCGCGCGCATCCTCGTGCTGGTCGGCATCGTGGTGCTCGCCTTCAACCTGCGCCCGGCCGCCGTCAGCGTCGGGCCGGTGCTCGCCGAGATCCGCGCCGGGCTGGGCATGACCGGCACCGAGGCCGGCGTGCTGACCGCCCTGCCGGTGGTGGCGTTCGCGGTCTTCGGAGCGCTCGCGCCCCGGATCGCCACACTGGTGGGCACCCACCGCCTCACCCTGCTCGCACTGGCGGGCGTGGTCGTCGGCCTCTTCGGCCGCAGCCGGGTCGATGCGGTGCTCCCCTTCCTGGCGCTCTCGCTGCTGGCCCTGGCCGGCATGGCGACCGCCAACGTGCTGCTGCCCTCGCTGGTCAAGGCGCACTTCCCGCACCGGGTCGGCCTGCTCATCGCGCTGTACTCCACCGCACTCGCGATCGGCCTCACCGCGGCCTCGGTGGCCACCGTGCCGATCAGCGACGCGACCGGCGGCTGGCGCGACGGCCTGGCCGCGTGGGCGTTCACGGCGGCGATCGCGGCACTGCCCTGGTTGGCGCTCCTCCGGCACGACCGGCCGCCCGCCGACCCCGACCGGGCGGGCCATGCCCCGATCCGGCTGCGGGAGGTGGCGCGCACGCGGATCGGCGTACTCATGGCCCTGTTCTTCGGCCTGCAGTCACTGCAGGCCTACGCGATCTTCGGCTGGTTCGCGGCGATCTTCCGCGACTCCGGCTTCTCGCCGACGCACGCCGGGGCGCTGCTCGGGGTGGTCAACGGCGTGACCATCCCGCTGTCGTTCGTCATCCCGTCGCTGGCTGCCCGGATGTACGACCAGCGCCCCCTGGTCTGGGCCGTGGTCGGCTGCTACCCGCTGGGGTACGCCGGGATGATCCTGGCGCCGGCGGAGGGTGCCGTGGCCTGGGCGGTCCTGCTGGGCATCGGCACCTGCACGTTCCCGCTGATCCTCACCCAGATCAACCTGCGCGCCCGGACGCCCGCCGGCACGGCGGCCCTGTCCGGGTTCACCCAGTCGACGGGGTACCTGCTCGCGGCGCTCGGGCCGTTCGGCTTCGGCCTGCTCCACGACCTGTCGGGCGGGTGGGACCTGCCGCTGCTCGCGCTCGCCGTGCTCACGGTGCCACTGTTGCTCGTGGCGCTCGCGGTGGCGAGGCCGGCGTACGTCGAGGACCAGCTGGCGGCTCGTCCGGTCGGCTAGCTCATGCCGCCGTCGAAGGCGAGGACCGAACCGGTGATCATCCGGGCGTCCTTGGAGGCGAGGTAGACGATCGCGGAGGCGATCTCGGCGGGCGCGATCGCCTTGCCTGGCAGCATCATCATCAGCCGGTCCATGACCCGCGGGTCGAGGTCCTCGGGGAAGATGCTGGCCACGTGGGACACGATCGGGGTGTCGACCGTGCCGGGGCAGATCGCGTTGACCCGGATGTTGTCCGGGGAGAGCTCGAGCGCGAGCGCCTTGGTGAGCATGGTGAGCCCACCCTTCGCGGCGGCGTACGCCGTGGCGTAGGGCTGCGCGACGTTGCCGGCCACCGACGAGACGTTGACGATGTTGCCGTGGCACGCCTTCAGGTGGGGCATCGCCGCCTGCATCATCATGAACGGCCCCTTGAGGTCGACCGCGTGCACGCGGTCCCACTCGGCCTCGCTGATCTGCTCGAAGCGGCCGAACTGGACGATGCCGGCCACGTTGGCGAGCACGTCGATCCGCCCGTGCGCCGCGCACACAGCGATCGCCGCGTCGACCGAGGCGCGGTCTCCGACGTTGCACTCGACGTAGGTGACGCCGTCCGGCACGGTCGGCGAGATGTCGAGGCCGAACACCAGGTCGCCGGCGTCGCGGAACAGCTCAGCGGTCGCGAAGCCGATGCCCGACGCCGCTCCCGTGATGACGACGACGCGCTGGCTCGGGGCAGGGGTCTCACTCATGCCGCGGACCCTACCAGCGAACTAGAACACGTTCTATGTCTCGACACGGGGCTCCTCCGTCGCCCCGGCTCGACAACCGAACCAACACGGCGCGCGCGAGGCCACTTGTAACTCAGTGTTCGGTCGACTCCCTCGGTGACCAGTCACCCATCAAGTGCACCGGACACTGAGTTACAAGCGAGACGCTGAGTTGAAGTTTGGTTGAGGTCCAGGCAGGCTGGCGCGCGTGGCGGAGCTGACGGTGGGGCAACTTGCGGAGAGGT
>JBBQYN010000404.1:0-2306 GCA_038208655.1 Actinomycetales bacterium | reverse complement strand
CACCACGAGGGAGCCACCGAGATCGGTGAGCACGCTCGCCGGGGCGCTGCGGCCGCCGACGACGGCGCGGCTGCGGCCCTCCGCCGAGACGGAACGGCCCAGGATGAGTTCGGGGCCGTCGAGGTCTCCCCCGGCGTCGCGCACGCGTTCGGCGACGGCGCCGTCGGGTGCGATCACCCAGCGGCCTTCCACCCAGCTTTGCGACTGGCCCTGTCGCACGGTGCCGGCGTCGGCGCGTGCGCCGAGCAGCAGGCCCAGGGCGGTGACGACCATGGTTTTACCGGCGCCGGTCTCCCCGGTCACGGCGGTGAAGCCGGGGCCGAGCGGCAGCGTCGCCTCAGCGATGACGCCGAGGTCGCGGATGGAGAGTTCGTCGATCATCTGGTGAACCTATCCGCGATCGTCCGGTCCGCGCCAACCCGACACGGGGAGGTTGAACTTGTTCACCAGACGGTCGGTGAACGGGCCGGTGTGCAGCCGGGCCAGCCGCACCGGCACGGGTGAGCGTTTCACGACCACGCGGGCGCCGGGCGGCAGGTCTTGCGTGCGGCGTCCGTCGGCGCAGAGCACGGCGGATGCCCCGGTGCGGGTGAGAACGTCCACCGCCAGTGTCGAGTCGGGACCGACCACGAGGGGCCGGGCGAAGAGGGCGTGCGCGCTCAGCGGCACCAGCAGCAACGCTTCGACGCCGGGCCACACGATGGGGCCGCCGGCCGAGAAGGAGTAGGCGGTGGAGCCGGTGGGGGTGCTCAGCACCACGCCGTCGGCGCCGAACGACGACAGCGGGCGGCCGTCGACCTCTACGATCACTTCGATCATTCGTTCGCGGGCGGCTTTTTCGACGGTGACCTCGTTGAGGGCCCAGGTTTCGTGAACGACCTCGCCGTCGACTTTCACCCGCACCGACAGCGCGAGGCGTTCTTCCACGGTGTAGTCGCCGAGCAGGGCGCGGCGCACGGCCTCGCCGAGGTCGTCGCGTTCGCTTTCGGCCAGGAACCCGACATGGCCGAGGTTGATGCCGAGCAGCGGCGCGGAACATCCGCGCACCAGTTCGGCGGCACGCAAAATGGTGCCGTCGCCGCCGAGCACCACCACGAGCTCAAGTTCGTGGGTCTGCACGGTGTCGCCCAGCACTGCGAGGCTGCCGGTGAGGTTCGGGCAGGCGGCGACGAGGTCGGCGCGTTCGTCGCTGGTGAGCACGGGCACCGCGCCGGAGGCCATCAGCTGTTCGGCGACGGTGGCGGCCGCGTCGAGGGAGTCGGCGCGGCCGGTGTGCGCCACGACCAGAATGTAGCGGGGCGTGGTGGGGACTGCCGTCGTCACCGGTGTCGTGCTCTCAGCTGCGGCATCCGTCACCGTTTCACGCTCCTACCAGTACTTCGATCCGTTGCATCCATTCTGTCGGATTGGAACCGGCCGTGGATGTGAGCCAACACAGGTACTCCCGGTTGCCGGCCGCGCCGGCGATGGGCGAGGCCACGAGGCCGTTGGTTTTGAGACCTAAGTCCCAGGCCGCCCAGAGCACGCCGGCCACGGCGTCGGAGCGCAGCCCGGCGCTGTGCACGATTCCCTCGCGAATACCGCCCTTGCCCACCTCGAACTGCGGCTTGATCAGCAGCACGAAGTCGGCGCCGGGCGTGGCGGTGGCCATCAGCGCGGGCAGCACCGTGGTGAGTGAGATGAACGACAGGTCGGCGACCACGAGGTCGGGACGCTGGGTGATTCCGGATGCCCCGGCGATGTTCTCGGGGGTGGCGTACCGGATGTTGAACCCTTCGACCAGGGTGAGGCGTTCTTCGGTCTGCAGCTGCGGCGCCAGCTGGCCGTGCCCCACATCGACCGCGAGCACGCGGGCGGCGTCACGTTCGAGCAGCACCTGGCTGAACCCGCCGGTGGACGCGCCGGCGTCGAGCACGGTGCGGCCGGCGACGGGAATCTCGAAGGCGTCGAGGGCGGCGATCAGCTTGTGGGCGCCGCGGCTCACGTAGTGGTCGGATGCGGCGACCTCGAGCACGCTCGACTCGGCCACGCGGTGGCTGGCCTTGACGACCGGCTTGCCGTCGACGGTGACCAGGCCGTCAGCGATGACGCGGGCGGCGACGGTGCGGGAACGCACGAGGCCACGTTCGGTGAGGGCGGCGTCGAGGCGCGGGTGTTCAGTCATTCGGTGTGTCCTTCGTCGTGGTGGGTGACATCTGCTCGGTCAGGTCGGCGTGCAGCGCCGTGAACGCCGCGGCCCGCTCGTCGAGCGGTAGCGCGTCGATCTGGGCCAGCCGGGCGATCAACGCGTCCGCGGCCCGGTCGAC
>JBBQYN010000403.1:0-2312 GCA_038208655.1 Actinomycetales bacterium | reverse complement strand
CACGGGCACTGGCCGCAGGGCTGGTACCCGATGGTCGATGACGGACCGGTTCCCGACTTCGAACCCGACACCGAGTCGTTTCCGTTCGTGGAGGTGGAAGGCCCGGGCGTGTATGAGATCGCGGTGGGACCGATTCACGCCGGGGTCATCGAACCGGGGCACTTTCGGTTCTCCGTGGTCGGCGAGACCATCGTGCGCATGGAGGCGCGGCAGTGGTACCTGCACCGCGGTGTCGAGAAACTCTTCCACGGTCGGCGCCCCACCGAGGGCATCGAGCTGGCTGAGCAGGTCAGCGGCGATACCGCCGTCGGGCATTCCCTGGCCTACCTGATGGCCGTGGAGAGCGCGGCCGGCATCACCGTGAGTGAGCCGGACCGCGTCATCCGTGCGGTGCTGCTGGAGTTGGAGCGGCTCTACAACCATGTGACCGACCTCGGCTCGCTCGCCAACGACACCGGCTTCGGCATTGTCGACGCTCATGCGCAGCAGCTGCGTGAGACCCTGCTGCGCATCAACAAGGCCGTCACCGGGCACCGGCTGCTGCGCGGCTCGCTCAGCCTGGGCGGGGTGGCCGTGCAGGCGCTGCCCGACCCGGCAGAGCTCAACCGCATCGCGGCGGCCGTCGAGGAGCTGGTGGGCATCACGCTCAGCCACGCCATTGTGCGCGGCCGGTTCACCGGCACGGCCACGCTGCCGACCGAGCAGGCCGAGACCATCGGCACCCTCGGGTATGTGGCCCGGGCCTCCGGACTGACCGTGGATGCCCGCCAGGAGCACCCCTTCGTTGACCTCGGCGACGCCTACGAACCTGTCACCGAGACCGGTGGGGACGTGCTCAGCCGGTATCGGGTGCGGGCGCGCGAATTCGCCGTGTCGGTGCGCGTCCTGACCGGGCTGATCTCCCGGCTTGACGTGGCGTTTCCCCTGCAGAGGCTCGGCAGCGGCCGGGTGGCCGAGGCCACTCGGGCCGGTTCCGGACTCGCCCTCGTGGAGGGCTGGCGCGGCACGATCGCGCACCGGGTGGAGCTCAACGCCCAGGGCCTGCTCACCCGGGTGAAAATCGTCGACCCGTCGTTTCTGAACTGGCCCGCCCTGCCGGTGGCGCTGTCCGAGACGATCGTTCCCGACTTTCCGCTGGCCAACAAGAGCTTCAACCTCAGCTACGCCGGCAACGACCTGTAGCAGCACGCAGGGAGGGCGCAGGTGCGGGCCTGCGGCCTTGCCGGGCAGCGACCGACCGTTGTTACGCCGGGTCGTTCTCCATGGTGCGCAGCACGGCGTGGGAGTCGGTGAGGTTGGCCACGAGCATGCGCTTGGCGGCGGCCAGCAGCTCGGCGACGCTGTCGTCACGCAGGTCGTAGAAGATGGTGTTGCCTTCCCGGCGGGTCACGACCACGCCGGCGCGGCGCAGCACGCCCAGCTGCTGGGACAGGTTGGAGAGTTCACAGCCGAGTCCCTCAGCGAGGCTGCCGACGGAGCGTTCCCCCTGCACGAGTTGCTCGAGAACCTGCACGCGCAGCGGATGCCCCAGCGCCTTGAACAGGTCGGACTTGAGCTGGGCAACGGGTTGTCCGGGAGATAACACAGCTTTAGCATATCGCTAACTTGCAATTCTTTCAAGTAGTAGCCAGGTCACCCACTCCCCCACGGCGCCTCGCTGCTCGGGCGGGGCGCAGAAAGGCCCGCGCTGCCGAAGCAGTGCGGGCCTTTCAGTCTGACCGGCTCACCTGGCGAGAGGTGGCCGGCAGATCTTGTTCTGACTAGCCTTCGGCCGGAGCTTCAGGTCCTGCGGATGCCGCAGCGCGGCCTTCCGTGTCAGCAGACTCTTCGAGCACCGGAGCAAGCGACAGCTTGCCACGGTCGTCGATCTTGGTGATCTCCACGAGCACCTTCTGGCCAACGCCGAGAACGTCTTCGACGTTCTCAACACGCTTGCCACCAGCAAGCTTACGCACCTCGGAGATGTGCAGCAGACCATCCTTGCCCGGAAGCAGCGACACGAAGGCGCCGAAAGCGGCGATCTTCACGACGGTTCCGAGGAACTGTTCGCCGACCTCGGGGTTGGTGGGGTTCGCGATGGCGTTCACCTGGGCACGGGCGGCCTCGGCGGACGGTCCGTCGACGGCGCCGATGTACACGGTGCCGTCTTCCTCGATCGAGATGTCGGCACCGGTGGTGTCCTGGATCGAGTTGATCGTCTTGCCCTTCGGGCCGATCAGCTCGCCGATCTTGTCGACCGGGATCTGCACGCTGATGACGCGGGGCGCTGTGGGCGCCATCTCGTCGGGAGCGTCGATCGCGGCGTTCAGCAC
>JBBQYN010000402.1:0-2319 GCA_038208655.1 Actinomycetales bacterium | reverse complement strand
GAACGGGTGGAGTCCGACCTGCTCTCCGGTCGGCTCAGTCCAGGCGACCACCTGCCCTCCGAGCGCCTGCTCGCCACGGAACTCGGCGTGGGGCGCTCCAGCGTGCGGGAGGCCATCCGGGTGCTCGAAGTGCTCGGCCTGATCCGCACCGCGGTCGGCTCCGGCCCCTCGTCGGGTGCGATCATCGTGGCCCTGCCGGGCGGCGGAATGTCGGCGCTGATGCGGCTGCAGGTCGCCGCGCAGGGTTTCGCCGTGACCGACGTGGTGAAAACCCGGCTGGTGCTTGAGGGGTCGGTCGTGACCGACCTAGCCACACTGACCGACGTGTTGGTGCGGCGCGGCGAGCAGCCACCCGCCTTGGCGGAGTCGGAACGCCTGCTCGACGCGATGGAGCGTACTCCCCTCACGGAAGCCGAATTCCTGACCCTCGACGCCCAATTCCACCTCTCGCTGGCCGAAGCCGCCGGCAATCAGGTCGTGACGGCCACGATGGCCGGGCTGCGCAGCGCCATCGAAGGTTACGCCCAGGCCGGCGTGGCCGGGCTGGCGTCGTGGGCACAGACATCCGCCCGACTGCAACGGGAACACCGCAGCGTCCTCACGCAGATTCGCGCCGGAAACCCGGCCGCAGCCCGCGAGGCCGTGCACGCGCACATCTCCGGGTACTACGCCGAAACCCGGCTCGATAGCCACTTTCACCCCGATTCGCTTCCATCCACCCCAGCCACCGAACAGGAGACCTCTCATGGTTGAACGTCGCATTCCCAAGGTCAAAGACCTCGCCCCGCTGATGCATTTCAAGTCCCCGGAACTGAACGCGAAGAAGCGTCGACTCGCGGGCGCCCTCACCATTAACGACCTGCGTGCCATCGCCAAAAAGCGCACCCCGAAGGCCGCGTTCGACTACACCGAGGGCGCCGCCGAAGCCGAGATCTCGCTCGGCCGGGCCCGGCAGGCCTTCGAGGATATCGAATTCCACCCGTCGATCCTGCGCGACGTGTCGAAGGTGTCGACCGGGTGGGACGTGCTCGGCGCTCCGGTGGCCCAGCCCTTCGGCATAGCCCCGACCGGTTTCACCCGCATGATGCAGACCGAGGGCGAGATCGCCGGCGCCCATGCCGCCGCGCGCGCGGGTATTCCCTTCGCACTGTCGACCATGGGCACCACCTCGATCGAAGACGTGAAAGCTGCCAACCCGAACGGACGCAACTGGTTCCAGTTGTACATGTGGAAGGACCGCGACCGCTCCATGGCGCTCGTGGACCGGGCCGCGAAGGCCGGCTACGACACCCTGCTGGTCACCGTTGACGTGCCCGTCGCCGGCGCGCGCCTGCGCGACAAGCGCAACGGCTTCTCCATTCCGCCGCAGCTCACCCTCGGCACCGTCGCCAACGCGCTGCCGCGGCCGGAATGGTGGGTGAACTTTCTCACCACCGAACCGCTCGCCTTCGCGAGCCTGGACCGCTGGAGCGGCACCGTCGCCGAGCTGCTCGACACCATGTTCGACCCCACCGTCGACTTCGACGATCTCGCCTGGATCAAGGCGCAGTGGCCGGGCAAGGTCGTGGTCAAGGGCGTGCAGAACCTCGACGACGCCAAGCGGCTGGTCGACATCGGCGTGGACGGCATCACGCTGAGCAACCACGGTGGCCGCCAGCTGGACCGGGCACCCATCCCGTTCCGACTGCTGCCCGACGTGGCCCGCGAGGTCGGGCACCACACCGAGGTACACCTGGACACCGGCATCATGTCGGGGGCAGACATCGTCGCATCCGTCGCCCTCGGCGCCCGGTTCACCATGATCGGTCGGGCTTACCTGTACGGGCTGATGGCCGGCGGCGAGGCCGGCGTGGACCGCACCATCCAGATTCTCTCCGAGCAGATCTCCCGCACCATGCGGCTGCTCGGCGTGAACTCTCTTGAGGAGCTCACCCCCGCGCATGTCACCCAGCTCACCCGGCTGCAGCCGGTCGCCGCCTCGATCGCGGCGGCCGCCGAGACCGCGCCCACGCCCGTCACCGTGAAGTAGCCACGCGCGTCGCGCGGGTCACTGCCGCCGCAGCGACCCGGCCCGTGCGGCTCGTTCGCACGCACGCACGAATCAGCCTCGTCGTACTCGATGGGCAGCGATTCGCCGCTCGGATTCGTCGAGGTCGATCCCGCCCTCAGCGACGCCCACCACGAGACTGAAACCCGCGTCGGCAGTGAAGGTATGGCTGAAGCCGTTGATCCATAGAAACAACACCATCATAGTCCACCCGGTGCGCTTGTTCCCGTCAAGAAGCGGATGATTGCGCACGAGCGATTCCAGCAGGGCCG
>JBBQYN010000401.1:0-2333 GCA_038208655.1 Actinomycetales bacterium | reverse complement strand
GTGGTGGTGCTGCTGCCCGACGGCGGCCGCGGCTACCTCGGTAAGATCTTCAACGACGGCTGGATGCGCAGCTACGGTTTCACCAACGCCCCGGCCGGGCACACCGTGGGTGACCTGCTCACCAGCAAGGCCGGCCAGCCGGCGTTCGTGTACGTGCACCCCAGCGACACCGTGCACGACGCCATCGAGACCATGACCGGCGGCGGCGTCTCGCAGCTGCTCGTGCTCAGCGCCACCCCGCCCGTGGTGATGGGCGAAGTGGTCGGCGCCGTCGACGAACGCGCCCTGATGGGGCGGGTGTTCTCCGGTGAGGCAAAACTCACCGACAGGGTGAGCACCATCGTGGGCGACGCCCTGCCCCTGATCGGCGTGAACGAACCCGTCGCGACGGCCCGAGCCGCCTTCACCGACCACGACGCCCTGCTGGTGACCGACGGCGGCAAGCCGCTCGGCGTAATCACCCGGCACGACCTGCTCACCTACCTGAGCGCCTGACCCGCGCCCCGCACCACCGGCGCCCCCGCAACACCGTTTCCCCCCGACAGACAGAGGATTTTCATGACTGACAGCATCGCGCAGAACTTCGACACGCTCGCCATCCACGCCGGACAGGCATACGACCCGACCACCGGCGCCGTCATCCCGCCGATCTACCAAACCTCGACCTACGTGCAGAACAGCATCGGTGACCTCAAGGGCGGCTACGAGTACAGCCGCGGCGGCAACCCCACCCGCACCGTGCTGGAGACGCTGCTGGCCGCCCTGGAAGGCGGCAAGCACGGGCTGGCGTTCGCGAGCGGGCTCGCCGCCGAAGACACCATCCTGCGCGCCATCCTCGCGCCCGGCGATCACGTGGTGCTCGGCAACGACGTCTACGGCGGTACCCACCGGCTGATCAACAAGATTCACGGCGCCTGGGGCATCCGGAACACCACGGTGGAGATGAGCGACCTGGCCGCGGTCGAAGCCGCCATCATTCCCGGGGAGAGCAAGATTCTCTGGGTGGAGACGCCGAGCAACCCGCTCATGAAGATCAGTGACATGGCCGCGCTGGCCGAGCTCGGGCACCGTCACGGCCTCGTCGTGATCGTCGATAACACGTTCGCGTCACCCGCGTTGCAGCAGCCGTTGGCCTTCGGCGCGGACGTGGTGGTGCACTCCACCACCAAGTACCTCGGCGGGCACTCCGACGTGCTCGGCGGCGGCCTCGTGATCAACGATGACGAGCTGGCCGAGAAGGCCACCTTCATTCAGTTCGCGGCCGGCCCCGTCGCGGCCCCTCTCGACGCCTGGCTGACCGTGCGCGGCATCAAAACGCTCTCGGTGCGCATGGAGCGCCACTCGAGTAACGCCCTCGCCATCGCGCAGCACCTGCAGGCGCACCCCGCCATCGAGCGGGTCTACTACCCGGGCCTGGCCGAGCACCCGGGGCACGAGCTCGCCGCGAAGCAGATGAGCGCCTTCGGCGGCATGATCTCCATCGCCTTCCACGGCGGCGCCGCGGCCGCCCGCACCTTCGCGGAGTCGATGACGCTGTTCCAGCTGGCTGAGTCACTCGGCGGCGTGGAGTCGCTGGTGAACTACCCCGCCGAGATGACGCACGCCTCGGTGCGCGGCACCGAGCTGGAGGTCGCCGACAACATCGTGCGGCTCTCCGTGGGCATCGAAGACGTGCGCGACCTGATCGCCGACCTCGACGCGGCGCTCCCCGCCGGCTAAGCCTCTCGGGAGAAGGCCGAGGCGCGGGCGACCTGCTCCGGGGTGGGACGGATGCCGGTGTACAGCACGAACTGCTCCTCGGCCTGCAGGGCCACCACCTCGGCGCCGGTGATCACGGGGGTGCCCAGCGCCCGGGCGGCAAGAATCAGCGGCGTCTCGGCCGGGGAGGCCACCACGTCGAACACGATCTGCGCGGCCGCGATCACCTCCGCGCGAAAGGCCAGCCGGGTGGCATCCGCTGACCCGGCCATGCCCCGTGGGGTGACGTTCACGATCAGGTCGGCGCGCACATCGCCGACCCGGGCAGCCCACTCGAAGCCGTACAGCGCGGCCAGCCTGCGGCCGGTGACCTCATTGCGGGCCACGATGGTGCCGTGGGTGAAACCGGAATCGTGCAGTGCCGCGGCGACCGCCTTGGCCATGCCGCCGCTGCCCCGTACGATGACGGACAGTTCGGGCGACACCTCATGCTCGTGCAACAGGCGCCGCACCGCGGTGTAGTCCGTGTTGAAGCCCGTGAGCACGCCCGCATCGTTGACGATGGTGTTGACCGAGTCGATCGCCGTCGCCGACGGATGCATGACGTCGAGCATCGGAATGACGAGCTCCTTGTA
>JBBQYN010000400.1:0-2343 GCA_038208655.1 Actinomycetales bacterium | reverse complement strand
GGGGTTCCGGCCACAAGGTCCATGGCACCGCCCATCCCCTTGACCATCTTGCCCGGAATCGTCCAGTTGGCGAGGTCGCCCAGGCCCGACACCTGCATGGCGCCCAGAATCGCGACCTTCACGTGACCGCCGCGAATCATGCCGAACGACGTGGCCGAATCAAAGAGTGAGCCGCCGGTCATGATCGTCACGGTCTGCTTGCCGGCGTTGATGAGGTCGGCGTCTTCCTCACCCTCGAAGGGGAACGGTCCCATACCCAGCAGCCCGTTCTCGCTCTGCAGGGTGACCTGCACGCCCTCGGGCAGGTTGTTGGCCACGAGCGTGGGAATGCCGATGCCGAGGTTCACGTAGTCGCCGTCGCTGAGTTCGGTGGCGGCGATCGCCGCCATCTGGTCGCGGGTCCAGGCCATGATCGGGTCTCCTTCGTTTTGTGGGTTACGCCGGTACCGGCAGGGCGCGCACGGTGCGCTGTTCGATGTCTTTCACGCGAGCGGATGCCTGCACGAGCCGCTCCACGTAGACCCCGGGGGTCACCACGTCGTGCGGGTCGATCTCACCGGGTTGCACGATGATCTCGGCTTCCGCGATGGTCACGCGGCCGGCCGTGGCCACGACGGGGTTGAAATTGCGCGCCGTGTAGCGGTACACGAGGTTGCCCTCGGTGTCGGCGCGGTGAGCGTGCACGAGGGCCACGTCGGCCACGATGCCGCGTTCCTGCAGGTAGGTCTCGCCGTCGAAGTCGGCGAGCACCTTGCCCTCGGCCACGAGGGTGCCCACCCCGGTCTTCGTATAGAACGCGGGGATTCCGGCGCCGCCGGCGCGCAGCCGTTCGGCGAGGGTGCCCTGCGGGCTGAACTCCACCTCGAGCTGGCCGTTCAGAAACTGCTCGGCGAAGAGTTTGTTCTCCCCCACGTAGGACGCGATCACGCGGCGCACCTGGCCGGCCTCGAGCAGCACGCCCAGGCCCTTGCCGTCAACGCCCATGTTGTTGCTCACCACGGTGAGGTCGCGCACCCCGCTGTCGCGCACGGCGTCGATCAAATCGGCGGGGATGCCGCACAGGCCGAACCCGCCCACGGCGAGCACCATCCCGTCGCGTAAGACGTCGTGCAGCGCCTCCGCGGCGTCGCTTCTCAGCTTGGTCATCCGTTCTCCTCATCGAGTCGCGGGCATCCATCTTGTGGACACCTTCCGTAATCGTCATGGTACGGATGCCCCGATGCGGCTGTCAATCACCCTGCGGCGCTCCTTTTCTTGTGATTCCACGCCGTGAACGTTAGGTTTGCAGGCATCCACAATGTGGACACAATGGCCTCAATCACGGAACAGGGCACGCCGATGAGCACAGTAGAACCTCCGCCGACAGGGGCGGACCGGCCCGCCGCATCCGCTGTGCAGGGCGCCCAGGTGGTCGGGCGGATCGCGCGTCTGCTGCAGTTGGTAGGACGAAGCCCGGGCGGCGCCGCACTGGCCGATCTGGTGCGGGACTCCGGGCTCACCCGGCCGACCGTGCACCGGCTGCTCAGTTCGCTCGCCGCTGAAGGTCTGCTCGATCAGGACGTTGGCCGGCGCACCTGGCACTACGGTCCGGAGATTCTGGTGATGGGCACCATCGCCGCGCAGCGCTACCCGATCGAGGAACTGGACCGGCCGAGCCTGATTCGACTCGCCGCCGAAACCGGCGAACGCGCGTTCCTGAGCATGCGTCGCGGCACCGAAACCGTGTGCCTGCTGCGGGAAGAGGGCAGTTTTCCCATTCGATCCTTCGTGCTCTACGAGGGCATCCGGCTGCCCCTCGGGGTCGCATCGGCCGGACTGGCGATTCTGGCCTACCTGCCCGAGGCACAGGTGGAACAGCTGCTGCTGCAGAGCCCGGAGTTCGTGCAGCGCTGGGGCGAGCAGCACTCCCCCGAGGCGATTCGCGCCGGGCTGGAACGCACCCGGGTCACCGGGTATGCGGTGAACCCGGGGCTGATCCTGGAGGGCAGCTGGGGCATGGGCGCGGCCATCTTCGACCGGTCCGGACTGCCCGGCTGGGCCCTCTCGATCACGGGAATCGCGCCGCGCTTCACCGCAGAGCGCCGCCCGGCACTCGGCCAGCTGCTGCTCGAGGAGGCCAACCGCATCACGCAGGCGTTGCAGCGCCCGTCACTGCGGCGCCCGACGACGTAGCGGCCGTGCGCGCCCTACTCGAGGGCCTGCGCGGGCGTGAGCGTGTCGGCGGCGAGGCCCTGCCGAATCGGATCCAGCCGACCGTAGTCGATGTTCACGATGCTCTGGCCATCCGGTGAGGTTCCGGTGCCGGTGCTGGGCATGGTGAAGAACGTCACGTCGTCGTAGCGC
>JBBQYN010000399.1:0-2346 GCA_038208655.1 Actinomycetales bacterium | reverse complement strand
TGCCGGGTCGAGCCGGCGGCGCGGGGTTTTGGTCGGTCACCCCTTATTATCCACCAGCGCCCACCAGCGATTCATTCGAGATCCACCGCCAGGACCCACCGAGTGCCGTGGATGGACCCGCGGCCGGGTCAGCCCTTGCGGGCGATCCCCCGCACATGGGCGACCCGCGGCGCGCCGGGAAGCGCCGAGAAGGCGAATCGGTGTTGTTCCGTCACGAGCAGACCGGCGACGGCCAGCGCCCCGAGCGTGTCGCGATTGGGGTGGCATCCGCCCGCCACGGCGCCCCAGACCGGGGTGAGGGCATCTTCGATACGGCCACGAACCGGGTGGCTGGAGCGCACGTGTTCGTAGAACAGCAGCCGGCCGCCCGGGGCCAGTACGCGCATAATCTCGGCGAGCGCCACGGCCTGGTCAGCGACGCTGCAGAGCACCAGGCTCGCAACGACCGTGTCGACGGAGCCGTCCTCAACGGGGATCGCCTCGGCGCGGCCCGACCGCACCACGATCGGCACCGGGGCGTCCAGTGCGGCGATGGCCGCGATGGCGTGCAGGGTGGGGTCGGGTTCCAGCGCGAGCACGCGCTGCACGGCGGGGGGATAGAAGGGGAAGGTAGCGCCGTAGCCGGCTCCGACCTCCACGACGATGCCGCTGGCCGGGGCCACGAGCTCGCGGCGGTGTTCGGCGGCACCGCGAGCGTCCATACGCGGACCGATCAGCGCGAAGGCCTTACCAAAGCGTGCCGCGCGCGGCGCCGTGCCGGAACTTCGCCGGGTAGGCCGGTCACCCCGATCGTCGAATTTCCTACTGAGGCCCATGCGGCTGTTCCTTCCGGCGTCACGACTCGGGCGGGTGAGCCGGGGCCTGCGCCCACGGTATCCCGGGACCTCTGCCCGGGGGCGCTCGGCGGCAAGCTCAGGGTCAATTGCCGGGCTGGCGCCGCGCCCGGTAGGCGGCGCGCACCGACGTGTCGAGGTGCTCGGTGGCGTAGCTCAACGCGGTGCGCGGCATCGCCGCCGCGTGCTCGTCGAGAAAACCCAGCAGCAGGGCGCGGTCCACGCGCTTGCCGACCTCCCGGAGCATCCACCCCACGGCCTTGTGCATGAGGCTTTCGGGGTCGGAGAGCAGCATCGCGGCCAGCTGCAGGGTGGTGCTGGCGTCCCCGCGCATGATCAGGCCAAGGCTGCCGACCATGGCCACCCGGCGTTCCCAGAGCGACCCGCTGGCCGCCAGGGAGGTCATCACCGTCCGGGGCCGGTCGTACAGGTACGCGCCCACCAGGGTCGGTGCGGAGCAGTCGACGAGGTCCCAGTTGTTCACTCGGCCGCGCCCCACCGCAGTGAGGTAGAACGCGGCGAGCCGGTCACGAGCGGCGTCGTCGCGCGCCCCGCCGTGCCCGTCGGAGCGGCTGGCCCGTTCGAACTGGCCCACCAGAATCAGCAGTGCGGCCAGTCGGTGCTCGTGAATCGGGCTGTCCAGGGCCGTGTCCAGCTCGCTCAGCGGCAGGTCGCGAAAGTCTCGGATCAGGGTGCGCACCGTCGGGACCGTCAGCCCGATGAACCGGTCGTGCTCCCCGTACTGCCCCGGTCCGGTTTGGAAGAACCGTGCCGTGCCGATCGCCCGCTGTGGGTCGGCCCGGGCGTCGAGCGCATCGAGCAGGCCGTCGGCGGTGCCTTCGTCGGGGGCCGGGCTCGGTCGGCGGCGAGGCGTGGCATCCGTCATGGGGGCACTCTAACCCGCCGGCCCGAGCACACCTCGCCGCCCGCCGCCGCGCCCGTGCGGTCGCGGGTGGTGTCACACGCCGGTGCTCAGTCGGCGAAATTCCGCGCGCACACCGAAAAGCGGCGCGCAGACCGGGCAAAGACCGCGAAAACCTGCGGCAGAGCGCAAGAAAACCCCGTGGTGCGCCGGATACGCTGAAACCGGCCCCCGAGAGGTCTGCCCACACCCGCCGCGACCGCGGCACTCACGAGGACGGGAGGTTCCCATGTCGATATCCCTAACGGAAAAACAACTCGCTGCCGCTAACGCCGCAGACGCGCTGATCGGTGAGCCCGAGGTTCTCGAAGATGCCGCCCACACCCGCCCGGGAGAACGCACCGGCCACGTCGACCTCACCGACCGCCCCGACCTCGTTGGCCACCCCGCCTGGCTGAGCCTCAAGGCTGCCGCCACGGCGTTACAGTTCCTGCAGAGCGCCGACGGGGCGATCAGCCACCCCGATGCCGACACAGACGCCCGGTCGCAGGCCACAGCATCCGTCGCCGTCATCGTGGCCGCCGTGCGCGAACTCGCCCCGCTGTTTCCCCACGACGCCGCCTACCTCACCGCCCTCTGCAGCGACTTCAC
>JBBQYN010000398.1:0-2358 GCA_038208655.1 Actinomycetales bacterium | reverse complement strand
TCAAGGATCGGCGCAGCCGACCGCGCAGCGGCCGTAGGTCCTTGACGCGCTGCACGTCACCCGTTCGGAGTCGGCGCGCCTTCCGCTCCGGCACCAGGTCTCGCGCTACCCATCGGGGGTGGTTGGCGAGGGGGGAGTCTCAGGATCGGGAGGGGCTCCCTCTTCGCTTGCCCTATACCGCCAAACGCTCGCACCAGAGGGCACCGAATCCGACCCTCGCGGCGGGTGCCCAGCACGGCGCGACTTCGTGGTGGTGAACGTCGACACGGGCACGATGCTGCCGACCCGCTGCGGTCGGAACGCGTGCACCTACTGCCTCCAGCGGAACGCCTACGCACGCTCCCTCGCCATCGCCCTGGCGGCGCCTGAGCGGGCGATCCTGCTCACCCAGGTGGGCGACGATCACCCGCAACGGCGGGCGCGGCTCAACCGCATCCGGCATGAGCTCGCGCGGGAGGTCGGGCCCTTCGAGTGGTCGTGGCAGACCGAGCCGAATCCGGCAGGTACAGGGGCCCACGTGCACGCCTGGCAACATGGCTCCTACGTCCCGCAACGGCTTCTGTCGGAGGTCGCGGCCCGCAACGGGATCGGCTCTTTCGCGCGGGTCAACCGCATCCGGTCTGTAGCGCGAGCGTCGGCCTACGGGCTCAAGGGGATCGGCTACGGGATGAAGGGCACAGCGGCCGACGACGCGGGCGCCGGCTACCTGGTCGACAACGGCGGTCGGCTGACGCACCAGTCGCGCGGGTTCTTCCGGGCCGGGGCCGGGCAGACTGTCCCCGTGCGGGTGGCTGAGCGGCTCGCACGTGCCACGGGACGGGAGGCAGGCACATGGGTGTTCATGCGACGGGAATCGGTCGGGGCAACGCCTGGCCCTGCGTAGCGGACCCGGACGGCGAGATGTTCGCCTGCGCTGCGGTCGGCACGGTCTCGCTGCTCTGCGGTGTGCCCGTGGGCTCCATCGCGGACCCCGGCCCCGGCGACTGCGAGGACGACCTGGTGCTCGTCCACATGACGGCGTGCCAGCCCCACGCCCTGCGGGTCCGCCGCTGGCTGGCTGAGCGGGCCGGACCGGGCTGCCAGGTCGAGACCTACGGGACTGAGTACCTGATGAGCGTCTGGGGGCAGATGCGGGAGCACACCGCCGACCTGCCCCTCGTGCGGCTCGAACGCACCGCGGTCTGAACGGGCACGGGCCTCCGCGCGTGGCCGCCGCCGCTCGGACCCGACGCTCCCCGGCCCGCGACGCCCGGCCGCGACGGGTGTCCGCAGCGAAGCGAGGCCGCACGGCACGGACGGACGGCACGGACCGCGGCGCGGCTGGGACGGGCGTCGGCGGACGCTCGTGGCGGCACGAGCTCTTGCAGCACGAGTGGCCGAAAATCAGTGCTGGCGGTCGGGCCGGGAGCGCTCTTCCCCGGCCCGACCGATAGCGGCTAGCACGGCCTGACGGTCGGTGACCTCTTGCGGGTCAAGGATCGGCGCAGCCGACCGCGCAGCGGCCGTAGGTCCTTGACGCGCTGCACGTCACCCGTTCGGAGTCGGCGCGCCTTCCGCTCCGGCACCAGGTCTCGCGCTACCCATCGGGGGTGGTTGGCGATGGGGGAGTCTCAGGATCGGGAGGGGCTCCCTCTTCGCTTGCCCTACACCGCCAAACGCTCCCACCTGAGGGCTCTGAACCGGACCCCGACGGCGGGTGCCCAGCCCGACGCGGGTTCTTCGCCGTCAACACCGTCACGGGCTCGATCATCAGCGTCCGTTGCGGCCGCAACGGGTGCGGCTACTGCCTCCAGGCGAACGGCCGGCGCCGGGCTCGGGCGCTGGCGCTGTCGGCTCCTGAGCGCGCGATCCTGCTGACGCAGGTGGGCTCTACCCACCAGGAACGGCGGGCGCGCATGAACCGGGTCCGGCACGACCTGGCGGCCGAGGTCGGCCCGATGGAGTGGGCCTGGCACGTCGAACCCAACCCGGCCGGAACTGGACACCACGTGCACGCCTGGCAGCACGGCCCGTACGTGCCGCAGCGGTTGCTGTCGTCGGTGGCGGTGCGCCGCGGGCTGGGCGCCTTCGCGCGGGTCAACCGGGTCCGGTCGGTGGCTGGCGCGTCCACGTACGGCCTGAAGGGGTTGGGCTACGGCCTGAAGGGGTTGGAGGCGGCTGACGCAGGTGCGGCGTACCTTGCTGAGAACGGCGGCAGGCTGACGCACCAGTCGCGTGGGTACTTCCGGGCCGCGGACGGGCGCAGCGTTCCTGTACGGGTCGCTGAGCGGCTCGCAACCGGCAACGGAGAGCGGGAGGCAGGCACATGGGTGTTCATGCGACGGGAATCGGTCGGGGCAACGCCTGGCCCTGCGTAGC
>JBBQYN010000397.1:0-2372 GCA_038208655.1 Actinomycetales bacterium | reverse complement strand
CCGGTCGACGCTCGGCGAGCAGATCGCGGATGGCCCGTTCCACGGCCTGGTCGGCATCCGTCACCGGGGTGCGGTCGGGTTTCGTGGTCACCACGAGGTCGAGGGCAGTGAACCGGGCACGAGAGATGGCATCGGCGCGGTGAGCCAGCTCAAGGGCCAGCGCCAGATCGGCTGCCAGATCGGTGGCCAGATCGGCTGCCAGATCGGTGGCCACAGCAGCGGCGGGTCGGACAGGGGTCAGCGGGTCACGTTCTTGGGGCTCGGTCACCCGTTAAGGATAGTAAGCCTGCGGCCCCACGCCGATTCTCCACTCGATTCGCATTGCGGGCCCGGGCAGTGTTAGGGTTACACGTTGCCGCGGGTTGAACCGCTGCCTCACCTGCACCTCTAGCTCAATTGGCAGAGCAACTGACTCTTAATCAGTGGGTTCCCGGTTCAAGTCCGGGGGGGTGCACCACAGATAAAACCCCTGATCGGCTTCGTGCCGTCAGGGGTTTTTGTGTACCACGAAGGGACACCTGATGAGCTCGGTACGCACTCGGCACGGCCTGGGTGCGCTCGCGTTCGTTCTGGCCGGGGTGGTCTACGTGCTCAGCGAGGCGATTGCCGCCGCCGCATGGACGTCCCCCCGCTACAGCTACCTCTACAACTACATCAGCGACCTCGGGGTACCTGACCCGCAAACGTATGACGGACGCGTCGTGAATTCACCGCTCGCGTGGGTCATGAACACCGGCTTCGTTCTCGAGGGCGTGCTGTTCGTCGTGGGCGCGGTGCTGCTCGCCGACCTGTTCGTGGGCCTGCGCCGGCACCTGTTCGTGGCCTTCGCGCTGGCACACGGCACGGGCATTGTCCTGGTCGGACTCGTGCACGAGACGGCCGATGCGGGCCCGTTGCACTTTGGTGGAGCCTTGGCGTCGATCATTTTCGGCAACCTCACGGCCCTTCTCGTGGGAGTCTCCTGGCGCCGACTGGGGCTACCGGGCTGGTTCGGCATGCTCTGTATCGTGTTGCCCCTGCTGGGCCTTGCCAGTGGGCTCGTGCTCGTCAGGGGACTGTCCGACGCCCGGTTCGATGGGCTGTGGGAGCGTGGCGGCGTGTATTCCATCACGATTTTCGAGATCGCCTGGGGAATCGTCGTGCTGACTTCGAGCCGGTTCTGGCGAGCCCGGCCCCGGGCGAGGTAACGTGAAGACCTCACCCGACCTGACCTGAGCCGAGGACAGCCATGAGAATAATGATCACGAGCGTTTTCGTCGATGATCAGGCCCAGGCTCTGCAGTTTTACACTGAGGTCTTGGGGTTCGTGGTCAGGCATGATATTCCGCTCGGAGAGGATCGCTGGCTGACCGTTGTCTCCCCGAAGGACCCTGCCGGTACGGAGCTGCTGCTGGAGCCGTCAGGGCACCGGGCGGTGCAGCCGTTCAAGGCCGCCCTGGTCAGTGACGGGATTCCGTTCACCCAGTTCGCGGTCGACGATGTTGCGGCGGAGCACCAGCGCTTGAGCGGCCTGGGCGTCCGCTTCATCCAAGAGCCGACCACCATGGGCTCGGTGACGTTCGCCGTGTTCGACGACACCTGCGGCAACCTGATCCAGATCGTTCACCAAGCCGGCTGAGCTGGGCGGTTCAAACGCTGACGGCCCGGTTGGCGCGGTGCGTCTGCGCGGGCCGCCAGGTCTGGCTGGGGTCAGCCCAGACCGGGCCGCGCACCATGGGCCTGCCCTTGTCCATCATGATCTGCCACCCGGACTGTTCAATCTCCGCGTGATGTCGTCGGCAGAGGCACACGCCGTTGTCGATCTCGGTGTGTTTGTGGTGTTTCCAGGGCGTCACATGATGGATCTGTGTCCAGTACGCGGGAACGTTGCACCCGGGAATGATGCAGCCGCCATCCCGGGAACTGATCGCGAGGCGCTGCTTCTTCGTGAAGGTGCGGTTCTTCTTCCCCAGCTTTACGAAGGCGTCGTTGCGGTCGAACAAGATTCCTTGGCTGCCGCCGTTGCAGATGGCCTGCCGCACGGCCCGCATCGAGATCGGGGCTTCCTGCCCGTCGATCCAGCCGACACCCCGGTCGTTCTCGAGGTCGCGCACGTTGACGTGGATCATCACCTGCGGAGCCGCGCCGGCCATGGTCGGGGTGCGCGGATCGGCGGCGATGTTCTCGAACATCGCCTGCATGATCGCCGCGCGTTGCTCGCCGGCCGAGCGGGGGTCCACGTCGACCGGGCCGGCGGCGGGGTCGGTCGGGTCCGCATCGGTGATCGGGAGGAAGGACGGTACTGACCCGGCCGAGATGAAGCTGGAGAACACGGTGTCCATCGCGCCGCGCATTTCCGGGGTGACGGCGCCGAGGAGGCGGTGCAGGCCGTC
>JBBQYN010000396.1:0-2385 GCA_038208655.1 Actinomycetales bacterium | reverse complement strand
ACAACCGGAAGGCCGGTCTGCTCGATGATCTTCAGGGCCGCATGAATGCCGCCCAGTGGCTGCGCCTTGAGCACCAGAATGTCGGCGGCGCCGGCCCTGGCGACCAGCAGCGGGTCCTCCGCCTTGCGCACGCTCTCGTCTGCGGCCAGCGGCACCCCCATGTAGGCGCTGCGACCGCGCAACTCGATGAGCTCGTCCACGCTCATGCAGGGCTGCTCCACGTACTCCAGGTCGAACTCGGCCAGCGCGTGCAGCGCATGCTCGGCCTCATCCATGTTCCACAAGCCGTTCGCATCCACACGGATACGTCCTTCCGGACCGAGCACGCTGCGCACCATGCGCACCCGGGCCACGTCGTCGGCGAGGGTCTGGTCGGAGCTGGCGACCTTGATCTTGGCGGTACGGCAGCCGGGAAAACGAGCCAGGATCTGCGGCACCAGCGCCGCGTCCACGGCCGGCACGGTGGCGTTCACGGCCAGGCTGGTGCGCAGCGCCGGCGGCGCCTCGGTCCAGCCGAAGTCGATGGCGGCGCGCAGCCACGCTGCCGCCTCGTCGTCGTCGTATTCCACGAACGGTGAGAACTCGGTCCAGCCGAACGGGCCGGGAATCAAGACGGCCTCACGATGATCGATTCCTCGGAACCGGGTGACCAGGGGGAGGGAGACGACGTGGGCCGAATCGAGCAACTCATGCAGTGAGGGCATCATGTGACCAGTCTGCCAGCCTTGTCGGCGCCCGCGGTACGGCCCGTCTGGAGCACGGGTAGGTCTGCCTCGCCGCCTCAGCCCGATGGCCTCGAAGCGCTACAGCATGTCGCGCTTGTACCGATCGGAGGCGGCGACGGCTTCGACGCTCTCCGTCGACTCGTCGTAGGACTCCCCGTTCGGTTTCACGTTCACCATGGCCAGGGGAATTCCGGGGGCGATCAGCAGATAGGCGTCTTCGTAGCGGCCCTCGCCGCTGTTGACGTGAATCCAGTAGGGAACCCCGGATGCCAGAGCGACCGAGATCTCGTCCTGAATCGAGGCGATGCTGCGCCCGCCCAGAGAATAGGGTTTCCCCCCGTAGACAATGTCGATTCTGTTCATGAGTCATCCTTGGTTGCGTGGGTCTTGCCGCGCGGTTCGGGCACTAGCTGCAGCCCGCCCGAGGAATTGGCGGTGACCATGAGGGTCTCAATCCACTCTCGGTTCAGGCTCGGCGACCGGCTGCCGAAATACTTGTACGCAATGGGAATGCTGGGGTGCAACCAGATGGTGCTGCGTCCATCGCCCGCCTGAGGGTCGTCGCGCCAGGTGAAATAGAACGACTCGCCGCGGCGCAGTTTCGCCCCGATCACCACCTGAATATGCGCGAGAATGCGGTCGTCGAAATCGGCGGTCAGGGTCGAGTCGTAGGTCAGTTTTCCCATTGCATCACTCCATGCCTTGCGTTGGTGCGAATCTACCCGAAACGTCGGGAGCAGAGTGAGAATAGGTCATTTTTGAGATCAGTCGTGCAGGTAGTGCTCCAGCCGCGGCACCTGAAGAAGCGCAAGGGCACGCTTCTCGATCTGGCGCACGCGCTCCCGGGTGACGCCCTCCACGTGCGCAATCTGGTCGAGGGTGCGCGGTTCGTCACCGTCCAGCCCGAAGCGGGCGCGCAGAATCGTGCGTTCCCGCACCGGCAGGGCGTTGAGAAAGAAACGAATGTCGGCGGCCCGCAGGGCGAGGGCGGCGTACTCGTCGGGTTGCGGCAGGTCGTCGTCGATGATCAGCTCGGCCATGTCGCCCACCCCATCACCGACCGGGGTGTGCAGCGAGATCGGCTCGTTGTCGTACTGCAACAGCCTCAGCACGTCGCGGGTCGGGATCTGGGCGGCGTCGGCCAGTTCGCGGGCCGTCGGCTCACGATCCAGCGTGCTTGTGAGATCTCGACGGATGCGTTTGATCTTGTTGAGCTTTTCGGCCGTGTGCACCGGAATGCGGATCATGCGGGACTTGTCGGCCATGCCGCGGTGGATCGCCTGCCGGATCCACCAGGTGGCGTAGGTGGAGAACTTGTACCCCGTCATGAAGTCGTACTTCTCCACCGCCCGCACCAGGCCCATATTGCCGTCTTGCACCAGGTCCATGATCGGTACCCCGCGGCCGGAGTAGTGCTTCGCGATGCTCACCACCAGGCGCAGGTTGGCTTCGATGAAATGGTTCTTGGCGCGCTGCCCGTCGTGCATGAGCCAGCTCAGTTCACGCTGCACCGACGCATCCTGCTGGCCCTGCAGTAGTCGGGCCTCCGCGAGCAGACCGACCTCGATGCGCCGCGCCAGATCGACCTCCTCTTCGGCGTTGAGCAGCGGGCCCTTACCGATGCGGCGCAGGTAGTCACCGAAGGCATCGGTCGATGCCC
>JBBQYN010000395.1:0-2408 GCA_038208655.1 Actinomycetales bacterium | reverse complement strand
GGCAGCAAGCAGGGCCTGGCTGCCCGTGCCCTGGACGGCTCGGCCGAAGAAGCCGGCTCGGCCGATTCCGTGCAGGCCAGCGCCCTGATCTACCTGCTCACCCAGGCGCTGAACGGCGAACTGTAGGCTGCGCGGCGAACGGCTGCCCGGCGAAGTAGGCTGCCCGGCGAAGTAGGCTGCACTGAGGCCCCGCCGGTACTGCACCGGCCGGTCGCGCCGCAGGACGCGGCATCCGCTTCACCATTCCACAACAGATCGGCCAGACATGAAGATCGGTATCCTCACCAGTGGCGGCGACTGCCCCGGACTCAACGCGGTCATCCGCGGGGCGGTGCTCAAGGGTGTGCGCACCCACGACGCCGAATTCGTGGGAATTCGCAACGGGTGGCGGGGACTGGTGCAGGGCGAGTTCATGAAGCTGGACCGACACAGTGTGCGTGGCCTTTCCCGGCAGGGCGGCACGATTCTCGGCAGCTCCCGCACCAACCCTTACGAGGGCGAGAACGGCGGCCCGGAGAACATCCAGCGCACCCTCGATGAGCAGGGAATCGACGCGGTCATCGCCATCGGCGGAGAGGGCACCCTCACCGCCGCGCACCGCCTCACCGAGGCCGGCCTGAAAATCGTGGGCGTGCCCAAGACCATCGACAACGACCTCGAGGCCACCGACTATTCCTTCGGGTTCAATACCGCCGTCGAAATCGCGACGGAGGCCATCGACCGGCTGCGGACCACCGCGGAATCCCACGGCCGATGCATGGTCGTCGAGGTGATGGGCCGCCACGTGGGCTGGATCGCGCTGCACTCCGGCATGGCCGGTGGGGCACACGCCATTCTCATTCCGGAACAGCCTAAGACCATCGAGCAGATCTGCGAGTGGGTCGAGCACGTGCGCGACCGCGGGCGCGCCCCCGTCATCGTCGTCTCCGAAGGTTTCCTTCTCGCGGGCATGGAACAGGCACACTCACACAAGGGCCTCGACGCGTTCGAGCGGCCGCGGCTGGGTGGCATCAGTGAGATCATCGCGCCGCTCATCGAGGAGCGCACCGGTATTGAGGCGCGCGCCACGGTGCTCGGTCACACGCAGCGCGGCGGCGCGCCGTCGGCCTACGACCGGGTGCTCGCCACGCGACTGGGCATGGCCGCCATCGACGCCGTGCAGAACGGCCAGTGGGGCTCCATGGTGTCGCTGCGTGGCACCGAAATCGACGTTGTCAGCATCGCCTCGGCGACCATCGGCCTGAAGACCGTGCCGCCGGCCCGGTACGACGAAGCCGCCGTGCTCTTCGGCTGAACCGCGGCGGCCACGCCGGCTTCAGGCCAGTTTGGCCTGAACCTGCGCGAGTGAGGGGTTCGTGGCAGCGGACCCGTCGGGGAACAGAATGGTCGGCACGGTCTGGTTGCCGTTGTTCAGGCTCATCACGAGCTCGGGCGTGCCCTCGACCTCTTCGATGTTGACCTCGGTGTAGCCGATGCCGACCTTGTCGAGCTGCTTCTTCAACCGCGAGCAGTAGCCGCACCAGCTGGTGGTAAACATGGTGATGGTTCCGGAGTTCGGTACAAAGTTCATGCTGACACACTACCGGTGCGACGTGCGCATACGCTGGGAGCATGACGCCCACCGCCGAGCCCACCGCCCTGCCTCAGGTCTGCGTCTGCTACCTGACCCGCGTCAGCGCCCACGGTGAGCCGCAGGTGCTGCTGGGCCGCAAGAAGAAGGGCCTGGGCCTCGGCAACATCGTGGGCCTCGGCGGCAAACTCGAACCCGGTGAATCCGTGACGGATGCCATGGTGCGCGAAATTCACGAGGAGTCCGGACTGCACGTGCACCCGCACGACCTGGTGCCGATGGGCGTGCTCACCTACCTGTTTCCGCACCGGCCGGCCTGGAGCCAGATGTCGAGCGTGTTCACGGCGTCCGTATGGAGCGGCACACCCCGGGAGTCGGATGAGCTCAACCCGGTCTGGTTCGACGTGGCCACGCTGCCGGTCCACGACATGTGGGACGACGCCCAGCACTGGCTTCCCGGTGTGCTGGCGGGAACCCCGGTGCGAGCCACATTCACCTTCGCGGCCGACCTCGCCACGGTCGCCACCCGCGCCTAGCCGGTTCCGTCAAGCCGGCACGTTGGTCGAGGGGCGCGCGCTGAGCACGCACACCACGGTGACCCGGTTTTTTCCGGCTTTCTTCGACTGGTACATTGCCGAATCCGCTGATCGCAGCATGTCCGAGACACTTGCGACGGTTCCGCCGCGGAACTCGTGCAGCGCCACCCCGACACTCGCGGTGACGTGAAGCCCCTCGGCGATGCCGGTTAGGGGGTGCGCTACGGCCTCTCGAATACGTTCGCCGAGGGCCGTCGCCATAGCCTCGTCGACCCCGGCGCACAGCACCACGAACTCATCGC
>JBBQYN010000394.1:0-2438 GCA_038208655.1 Actinomycetales bacterium | reverse complement strand
GGTACGCAGGGCGGGTCGCGAACGTCATCCACGGCAGCGGATCCTGCAGGTAGTGACTGTACATTCCGGTGCCGAAACAGATCAGGAACGCGGCTCCGAGCAGGCGACCCATCACGGTGGCCATGCGCGGAGTGCGCACCGGCGACGCCAGTGCCCGTTGAGCTTCGTACAGTAGTCGCCGCATACTCAATTGCACCACTTTATTTCGGGTTTTGTGTCACCCGGGGCCGGGTAGTTCTTACGGTCAGGTGACACGCCGCGACGCCGAGGCGGTGAATCCGGGTCGCGGCACCCCGGTGGGGGAGGATGGACCGGTGCGAATCGTTCTGGTGTCTGTGGTGCTCGCGGCCAGTGCGGCCCTGACCGGCTTTTTGGTGGTGGCGTTTGATATCTTTTCGCCTAACCCCGACCGCATCCCGCTGCTGATCGGCACGGCCGGACTGTGGGCGTTGTTCGCGGTCGCGGTCATTTTGCTGCGCCGGGTGCAGGGCCGCGCCATCGTGGTGCTGATCCTGGCCGGGTCGCTCGCCATCGGCGCGGCCGCGATGGCCGGGCCGCCCAACACCAGCACCGACTCCGCCCGGTACGCGTGGGACGGTATTGTGCAAAACGCCGGCATCTCGCCCTACGCGTTCACCCCCGCCGAAGACCGCCTCGACGACCTGCGCCCCGACTGGCTGTTCCCGCCCGCCACGCTCGACGCCACCGGGCAGCCGGAGTGCGTGGGGGAGCGCCTCGAAACGGTCAAGAAGACCGAGTCAGGCGAGGTGTTCTGCTCCACCCTGAACCGCACCACGGTGCCCACCATCTACCCGCCGGCCAGTGAAATCTTCTTCGCCGGTGTGCGCGCACTCACCGGACCGGAACCGGGCTACTGGGTGCTGCAGCTCGCCGGCCTGGTGCTGAGCCTGGCCACCACGGTGATGCTGCTGCTGGGCATGCGCCGCTACGCCATCAACCCGCGTTACGCCGCCCTCTGGGCGTGGTGCCCGCTGGTCGCGACGGAAGCCATCACCAACTCGCACGTGGACACGCTCAGTGTGGTGTTCACCCTCGCCGCGGTGTTCTTCGTCGCCGCCGGCAAGCACTGGCGCGGCGGCATCGCCCTGGGTATCGCCATTTCCACCAAGCTGATCCCGGTACTGGCCGCGCCGGCCATGCTGCGGCACCGCGGCTGGAAGGTGATCGTGGCCTCGATCGTCACCTTCGCCGTGTTGTACGTGCCGTACGTGCTTATGACCGGGATCGGGGTTCTGGGCTACCTGCCGGGGTACCTCAGCGAGGAAGGTTATGAGGACGGCTCCCGTTTTGCGTTGATCTCGCTGGTTGCGCCCGGAAGCGCCGGCGTGTTCGTGGCGGCGGTCCTGCTGCTGGTGATCGGGCTGCTGGTGTTGTGGAAGACCGACCCGGCGCATCCGTGGCTCGGACAGCTCGTGATGATCGGGAGCGCACTGCTCATCGTGAGCCCCCGCTACCCCTGGTACGCGCTGCTGCTGCTGCCCTTCATCGCGCTGAGCGGGCGGTGGGAGTGGCTGGCGGTGCCGCTGGCGCTCACGCTGCGGCTGCTCATTCCCGAGGAGGAACTGCGGCAGCTGTCGACCGGACTCGCCGTGGTGCTGATCGTGGCCATGGCCATCTGGCGGCACCGGCGAGCCGTGCGCGACGGTGACGCCGCCCCGCTGCGGATGCCGCGCTTACCGCGCTGGCCGCGGCCCGGGCAGTCTGCGCCGGCCGCCGCACCCGTGCCCGCTGCGTCTGCGCCCATGGGTTCCCCCGCCGCGTCCGCGCCCGCCGCGCCGCCCGCCGCGTCGCCGCCCGCTACCGAGTGAAGCGCAGCACGTTCACGCCGGTGAGGGTCCACTCGGTGTCGAAGGTGAAGCCGAGCGCGCCCAGTTTGCTGCGGATGCTGGGGCGCCAGTCCTGCTTGTTGCTCGTCACGAGCCACACCGTGTCGAGGCCCTCGAACCGGTCCTGCACCTCGGCCAGCGGGTGACGGGTCTCCCAGAGGCCGTCGGTCTGCGCTGCGGGCGTGCGAATGTTCAGGTCCACGGTTCCCTCGAAGCCCTCCGGGTACGAGTAAGCGATCACCCGGGTCGTCGCCGACGCATGCTGCCGCACCGGTCCGTAGATCACCCCGTCGGCCGTTCCGCCGCCTGGCTCCGCGGCGCGTTCGCTGGCGAGCAGCGCCGAGACCTCGCTCCACGAGGAATTCTGCTTGGCCTCGGGCATCCGCTGCCCAATGTAGGTCGGCGCCAGCAGCAACACGCACAGCGCGAGTGCGCTCAGGCGCATGGCACGGCCGGGCAGGGCGGTCACGGTGACGGCCATGAGAATCGCGGCCGCCGGCGCCGCGAAGACCAGGTAGCGCGGGGAGAACACCGGCGTCATCACGAGCGATACCGCGATCAGGCCGAGGGTGGGCACGGTCAGCCACGGCA
>JBBQYN010000393.1:0-2444 GCA_038208655.1 Actinomycetales bacterium | reverse complement strand
CGGCCTGATCGCCGACCGGTTCAACCGCCGCAAGCTGCTGATGCTCACCCAGACCCTGATGGGCCTGCTCGCGTTGGGCTTGGGTATTCTGACGCTGATTGGCGTCGCGGAACTCTGTCACGTGTACCTGTTCGCCCTGGGCCTGGGCATCGTCGCCGCCATCGACGCTCCCGCGCGGCAGACCTTCGTGTCGGAGCTGGTCGCCGAAGACAACCTCTCCAACGCCGTGGCCCTGAACTCGGCCTCTTTCCACGGCGCCCGCCTCGTGGGCCCGGCCGCCGCCGGCCTGCTCGTGGTGGCCGTCGGCGCCGGCTGGGTGTTCCTCATCAACGCGATCACCTTCGCCGCCACCGTATTCGCGATGATGACGCTACGCACCCACCTGCTGCGCCGCCAGCCCCGGGCCAGTCGGGAACGCGGCCAGCTGGCCGCCGGGTTCCGCTACGTGCGGGGCCGCCCCGACATCATCGTGGTGATGGTCGCGGTGTTCCTGATCGGTACGTTCGGCCTGAACTTCGCAATCTTCACCTCGACCATGGCGACCATCGAGTTCGGGCGCGGTGCCAGCGAATTCGGGTTGCTCAGCTCCATCATGGCCGTCGGCGCGGTGGCCGGGTCGCTGCTGGCCGCCCGGCGCAGCCATGCCCGCATGCGCATGGTGGTGGGCGGCGCAGCCCTGTTCGGACTCTCCTGCGCCGTGGCGGCCGTAATGCCGACCTACGCGAGCTTCGCGGTGTCGCTGGTCTTCGTGGGACTGAGCTCCCTCACGCTGATGACCACGGCCAACGCCTACGTGCAGACCACGACCCAGGCGGAGATGCGCGGCCGTGTGATGGCGCTGTACATGGCAATATTCGTAGGCGGCACGCCGCTCGGCGCCCCGCTGGTGGGCTGGGTGGCCGACGCTTTCGGCCCGCGTTGGGCCCTCGGACTGGCCGCCGCGTCGGGCCTGCTGGCCGCGGCCGCCGTGCTCTACTGGCTGATCCGGCACCGCTCCCTGCGGCTGCACCTGAGGCTGCGCGCGGCGCCGCATCTGCGACTCAGCCATGCCGGAAACCCGGGAATCCCCGACCCGGTCGCCGCGACATCCGCCCGCAACACCGAGACTGCGCGCGACGCCGTCGACACGGCGACCCGCGAAATCGCCGTGGTCGAAGCCACCACCAACCGATAGCGCTGGTTTGGCCCGATGCGACGAGGTTGCGGCAGGGCGTCGTCATCGCTGACGGCGCCGTCGCCATCTGTCAGATCGGCTTGCTTCGCCCCCGCTTCAGCTCCGGCTACCGGCCGGGCGCGGCCAGCAGCGTGCGCGCCACGTCTCGCGCCGCCTCGATCGGGTGCGGGAACGTTTCCATGCCCACGGTGACGAGCGCACCGTCGTGGAGCAGCATCATGGCGCGGGCCGTGTCGTCCGGGTCGACCAGGCCGGCCTCTCGACCGAGGTCGCCGAAGAGGTCGAGCAGCCACGCCTTCTGGCGGGCGATTTCGGGGAACACCGGGTGACCATCGTGTCCGTCACCGATTTCCGCGCGGGCGTTGACGGCGCTGCAGCCTTTCGGAGCGTTCTCCTTCGACCACGAGGCGACAGCATCGAAGACCGCCAATACACGGTCCACGCCGGGCTCCGGCACCCGGCTCAGCTGCGCGGCGAGATGGGCCCGCCAGCGTTCGTCGCGATGCTGCAGGTAGGCCACCACCAGGGCCTCCTTGGAACCGAACCGGTCGTACAGGGTCTTCTTGGTGACCCCGGCTGCCTCGGCGATCGTGTCAACCCCGACAGCGTGGATACCGCGCTCGTAGAACAGGGCGGAGGCGGCATCGAGCACGCGGCGAGCGCCGGGGGTCAGCGGGGCGAGGTCGGGAACTTTCGTGTCCATGCGTTCACTATACAGATCTGTATAGTCAGAGCCATGAGTAAACAGGTCGGTATACCGCAAACCCTGGTCACGGCACTGGCCGCCCTCGCGTTCATCGTGTCATGGAGTTCGGGATTCGTCATTGCGGCCGTGGCCACGGTGGACGCTGCGGCCACGACCCTTCTGGTCTGGCGCTTCGCTCCCCTGGCCGTGGTGTTGCTCGTCATCACGCTGGCAACCGGCGCCGCCCGGGGAATCACCCGAACCCAGCTGCGCCAGCAGGCCGTCATTGGGCTCCTCGCCCAGTTCGGCTACATCGTCTTCGTGTACGCCGCGATCGGAGCCGGCATCACGACGGGCACCACAGCCCTGATCGACGCCGTGCAACCGCTCCTGGTGGCGACCTTGGTCGGGCCGTTGCTGGGCCTGCGGGTGCGCGGGGCGCAATGGGTCGGGCTGGCCGTGGGCGCGGTGGGGGTGCTTCTCGTAGTGCGGTCGCAGATGGGCGGCATGGAGGCGCATCCGCTTGCCTACGCCCTGCCCGCACTGGCGATGGCCTGCCTGATCGTGGGCACCTTCGTGGAACGG
>JBBQYN010000392.1:0-2444 GCA_038208655.1 Actinomycetales bacterium | reverse complement strand
CTGGCGTAGCTGAGCAGCGCCACCGGGTTCGGATCACTCAGGGCGCTGTTCAGGGAATCCAGAAAGTCGACCGGCAGGTTCGCGAGCGGCAACTCCGCGTCGGGCCCGCTCGGGCGCGGCGGCGCCGCCTTGGTGGGACGCATCACTCGGGGGGTTCGCTTGGGCTTCTTCTTGTCGCTCACCAGACAAAACTAAGCCAGCCCGCAAAACTAAGCCAGCCGGCGGAACAACGAAACCCGCGCACCGGGCTGGTTTCCCGCGGCGCGACTCGCTCAGCCGGGTTCGCTCAGCCGGGTTCGCTCACGCGCAGCACGACCTTGCCGCGCAGGTGACCGGCCATGAGGTGATCGTAGGCGGCGCGCACCTCGTCGAGCGCGAAGGTGCTGTCGATGGGCAGCAGCACCTCCCCGGCGGCCACGAGGTCGGCCAGGGCCCGCAGGTCGTCGAGGCCGGCCTCCTGGCCGCCGACCCCGGTGATGCCGGTTTCGGCCCGGTGACCGCGGGCCGCGATGGTGTTGATGCGCGGCCCGGGAACGCCGAGTTTCAGCGCGGCGTCGATGGTGACCGGGCCGTTGTTGTCGAGGGCGGCGGTGTACCGGGGCGCGGCCTCGCGCAGCCGGTCCACGAGCCCTTCCCCGTAGGCGACCGGGGTCACACCGAGCTCGCGCAGGAACGCGTGGTTGTCGGGGCCAGCGGTGCCGACCACGGTGGCCCCGGTGCGGCGGGCGAGCTGCGCGGCGAGCACCCCCACGCCGCCGGCGGCGGCGCTGACCAGCACGGTGTCCTCCGGCGTCAGGGCCAGGCTGCGCACCGTCGCCCAGGCGGTGCGCCCGGCGATGTCGAGCGCGCCGGCCTCGTCGAAGCCGAGCGCGGCGGGTTTACGCACCAGCCGGGCCGGGTCGATGACCAGCCAGTCCGCCTGCGCGTGCAGCCGGTAGCCGCCGAACACGGCGTCGCCGGGCGCGAAGCCGTGCACCGCCTCGCCGACCCGGTCGATGGTGCCGGAGAAGTCGTTGCCCACGCCGCAGGGCGGCACCGCGTTGTAGCGGGCGGCCACCGGTCCGCCGCGCAGAATCTTCCAGTCCACCGGGTTCAGGCCCGCCCGGTGCACCCGCACGCGCACCTCGTGGGCGTCGGGTTGAGGCTCGTCGGCATGCTCGACGACCAACAGGTCGGGGTTGCCAAACTGCAAGGTGAGTACAACGCGGGCCATGACGCCTGACTATGCACGAAAACCGCCTCGTGCGCTAGTCCCGACGCGGCGTTTGTGCGCGGTCCGGTACCGCGGCTGGCAGGGCCCTGACAATCTCGCCCCGGCCGTTGCCGGTCTCGGTGCGGTCGACTAATTTCCCTCGGGTTCGTGTTGCGGCCGCACGCCGTGTTTCGATCATATTTCGGTGATGTTTCGGTGACGTGGCGAGGCCGGCGGCCCCAACAGGGCGGTCGCAGCGTCGCGATATGGCAAAAACAGCCCGTCATCCGTAGAAATAAACGGCAATCGTTGCGTGGCGTACATGCAATGTTCAAAAAGTTCTGATCGAATTGATTAGTACCGTGAGTGCGCGCGCGCAGAGTGCGTACCTCCGAACGAATGGAAAGCTCCGTGAGCATTCGAACGGCCGAGTATCCCCGGCCGGACCATTTTTTGCTACACCTCAGTGACACGCACCTGCTCGCCGGGGGCAAACGCCTCTACGGCAGTGTCGACGTGGAGGCCCACCTGGCGCAGCTGTTCGCCGAAGTCGAGGCGTCCGGCGCCCGGCCCGAAGCGATCGTGTTCACCGGTGACCTCGCCGACAAGGGCGAACCGGGGGCCTATGAGCTGCTCCGCAGCCTCGTCGAACCCGTTGCCGCGCGTCTCGGCGCCGAAGTCATCTGGGTGATGGGCAACCACGACGACCGGGCCGCGTTCCGCAGCACCCTGCTCGAAGAGGCCCCGTCCGATACTCCGATCGACCGGGTCTACGAGATCAACGGGCTGCGGGTGATTGTGCTGGACACCTCGGTTCCCGGCGCTCACTACGGCGCCGTGACCAACCGGCAGTTGCTCTGGCTGGCGAACGAGCTGAGCGTGCCCGCACCGGACGGCACCATTTTGGCCATGCACCACCCGCCGGTGCCGAGCGTGCTCGACCTGGCCGTGTCGGTGGAGTTGCGCGATCAGGAACCGCTCGCGCAGGTGCTGCGGGGGACGGATGTGCGCAGCATCATCGCAGGGCACCTGCATTACTCCTCGGCATCGACCTTCGCCGGCATCCCGGTGTCGGTGGCGTCGGCGACCTGCTACACGCAGGACCTCAACGTGCCCGTGGGCGGAACGCTCGGACGCGACGGCGCCCGGGCGTTCAACCTCGTGCACGTGTACCCCAGCACGGTGCTGCACTCCGTGGTGCCGCTGGGCACGTTTCCCACGCTGGACTACATCGACGCCGGCGAAAGCCAGC
>JBBQYN010000391.1:0-2458 GCA_038208655.1 Actinomycetales bacterium | reverse complement strand
CCGACGGGACGCTCTACCCGGTGCCCGCGTTCGACTTCATCCCGGACCCGTTCTTCCCGGACTCGTTCTATGCGGACCTCGAGACGGCGAACCTGCTGTCGTTCCTGGAGGGTCTGAGCATGAACGCGACGGCATCGATCGAGAACGTTTCGGACGAGCCGTACGTGGGGGTGGGCGGTGTGATCGCGCTGTACGACACGAACGGGAAAATGGCCTGGGGCAAGGCAGCCCCGGCCGAGAGCACCTCGCTGCCGCCGGGACTGGTCACGCAGCTGGAGATCGAGTTTGCGAACGGGGCGGCGTATGCGGACCACGACCTGAAGGCATGGGCGTTCGGCGCCCCGGAGAGCTTCTTCCCGCCGTAGGGCGGGATCCCGCGGTCAGGCTGTTTCGTCGCGGTCGACGATCGTGCTGGCGGCCAGGGCTAGCTCCGTGCGGTTTGCGACGCCGAAGAGCGCCATGAGTTCCGAGACGTAGGTGCGGACGGTCGCCGCCGAGAGCCCGGTCGCCTGCGCAATCTCCTTGTTCGGCGCCCCGCGGCAGACGAGGCGGAGGACCTCCCTATACCGGGGCGCTACCGGCGGCGGGTCATCGGGGGGGGGGGGACATCCATCATCCTCCTGAGTATCGACAAATATCGGCATGACACGCCCGTTTAAGAACGATACAGTCAGACCGGGTTCACGCATTGTCAAGGAGGAGTGTGAAATGTTCAGCACACTCGGATTGGTTGCCGGTGGCATTCTGCTCGCCGCCGGAGCGGGTGTGGGTGCGGTCGTGCTTGTGACGAGCGGGCCGTTAGCGCAAACGGACGAAAGCGCTGATCAGACCCGGACGCCGGTTGCCAGCGCGACAGCGGCTAGCAGCGCCTTCGCCACCATGACTGCTACCGGCACGGCGACAGGTGTGGCTACGACCGCCCCGACGGCTACGGTCTCACCGATCGCTGGCGAACCGCCAGCCCTTGCTTGTGCCAACGGCTTCACCGAATACCGCCTGGCGCTTCGGCCGTGGGCTGCGTGTGCACCGGGCAATTGGACGGTCACAGAAGATGTCTGGGATGGCACTGGCGGCCGACCGCCGGGGTACTTCGCGTTTACCGTCTACTGGCGTGATCCAGTGACGGTTCAGCGAGTCGTCCAGATATCGGCAATCTCGAAAGAATCGGATGGAACCCGGGAGACGGTCGTCCCGCTGTGTGCTGAGTGGACCGCATCGGCCCCGCTCCTCGGTGAACCCGCCTCGGAGTGCCTGATCACCCACTCGGACCCCAATGGCGGCCTGATTACGCCGTCCGAAGGTTGGATTCTCTACCGTTTCGCCGAAGTCGATTCTCACTGGCTCTTGGCAGAGGCAGCGGGCCCGGAGGTGACGGCAGATGACATTGCGATCGCGCGTGGCCGGGCAATCGGGGTATTCGACTCCGCCAGCGCGACCAGCCTTGAGGAGCGCCGATAGATGCGCCGTCTGTTGATACTCGCAGGATTCGGAGTCGCATTCGCGACGTTGACCCTGGCTCGTCCGGCGTCGGTGCCGACGGCCCAATAAATGCGTGGGAGCGACTGCGGTTCCCGTGGCCGGCGGACACGTCGTCAATGTCACGCAGTCTGTCAACTCATCTCCGACGCACACCAGCGCAAACGCCTACGCTATCGACTGGCCGCTCACCTATGGTGCCCTCGGAGGGACGTTTGTCGCCGCGACGGCCCAGGGGCAGGTCGTCCAACAGAGCACCTTGTATTCTTCAAAGGTGGGCTACGGTGCCTATGTCGTTCAAGCCTTCACGACTGCCCCTCCAGCCGAACTGACACGTTACGTCCTCTACGCGCACCTCTGCTACGTGGCTCCTGCCCTTTATGACTCGCTTTACCAAGGTGAGTACGTTGGTCGCTCCGGCAATTCAGGGTATACGCTTGGCGGGGATCCTCCCACCCCGCCGGATTTCACGTGTAGCGCCTCGGATCAACGCGGAATGCACATCCACTTCATGATGACGTCGGGATGGCCAGCTACCTCAGGCAACGCGTACGCATTTGGCACAACCGCCAACGCGTCCCACGGAACGAAGGTGTCGGGGCACAGCGCGGAGTCGAGCAGCCTCCCGTATTGGCACAACACCACATCGAATAACGCCATGGCAGGGTTCTATGCCTTCACCCCAACCAACGGCGGCTCGCCGACCGTCGACACCCACATTTATGGCGAGTATGTGGCGCGCGGCGGGCTCAACTACGGCTCCACTAAGAAGCTCAGCACTGCAAACTTCACGCCTTGCGGGACAACGCAGTCATACTGGGTCATCGGCTGCACTGCTGGTTCGAGTAGCGGGATATCGCAGACGTTCGAAGGGCCGACGGGCATTCAGAGGGCGCTGCTTCGCAAGTCCGGCGACCCGAACGTTTACAGTGTCGAAGGGCCGGTTTTGTATGCGCACCATTTCACCTACGCGATCCTTCGG
>JBBQYN010000390.1:0-2475 GCA_038208655.1 Actinomycetales bacterium | reverse complement strand
CGAAAATGCTCGAAGGTCGGCTCCATGTGGCGGGCATGGTCGGGTAGCGCCACCCAGAGCTGCGCGCCGTGCAAAACGTCGGTGTCGGGGGTCGAGAATTCGGAGTGGCTCACGCCGCGACCGGCCGTCATGAGGTTCAGCTCCCCCGGCCGCACGACGGCGTGGAACCCCGCGGAGTCGCGGTGCTCGATCTGCCCGGTGAACAGCCAGCTGACCGTTTGCAATCCAGTGTGCGGATGCCGCGGCACGCTCATGCCGCCGATCTCCCGCACCCGATCGGGTCCGTAATGATCCAGAAAGCACCACGCGCCGATCAGCGAGCGTTGCCGCTGCGGTAGCGTGCGTCGCACCTGCATGGACCGCAGTCCGCCGAGCGGAACGTCGCGCGGCAGCAGAATCTCGAGCTCGGGCGCCGGCGGCTGGGCCTCGCAGAGCATTTCGCTGGGGTCGGCTTCGGGGTTGCTCACCCGGCCAGCCTAATCGCGGTCGGCGTCGGGCGTCGGGCCGGCATCGGCGTCGCGGGGCGGGCGGGCGTCGAGGTGCGGGGCCGCGGCATCCGCTTCGCTGGAGACCCGGTCGGCGGGGTCGCGCTGGCGGCGACTGGCCAGCAGGAACGGCACGCCGATGAGTTGCACGATGCCGCCGATGACGAGCGACGCGCCGTAACCGCCGAGATCAGCCGCGCGGCCGAGGGCGGGCTGCACGACCACCCCGCCGAGGCTGCCGAAGAGAGAGTCGAATGAGAGCACGGTGGCGCGTTGCGGTGAGGGGATCATGTCGTTGAGGTAGGCCTGCCGCACCGGCCCGGCCACCGCGAACGCGAATCCCCAGAGTACGAGCAGCACGATGGCCAGACCTAATGCGCTGGTCAGTCCGAGCAGCGTGAGCACGATGACGCTCGTGAGCGATGCGCCGATCACGGTGCTGGTGCGCCGGGCGAACAGGCCGCGCACCCGGGGTGCGAGCAGGCCACCGGCCACCTGGGCCAGCGACAGCACCGCGGCGGCGAGCCCGGCGATGGAATAGGCCGACGGGTCGCCGTAGAGTTCGAGCAGGTAGGGCTGCAACGCGTAGAAAGCGTAGAACCCCACGCCTGAGGCGAACGGCGCCGAGAAGATCACGTACCGCACCGAACGCTTCTTCAGGCCGTGCTCGATGGATTGGGTGAGCACGGCGCGGGTCGCCCGCAGCGGCCCCTGCGTGCGGTCGGGGGTGAAGCCGAGGTCGCGCATGACGACGAACGCGAACAGGAACATGGCCACCAGCACCGCGGCCCGCACCACGAACGGCACCCCCAGGTTGGTGGCCTGGGCGATGACGCCGCCGAGCACCGAACCGCTGAACATGGCGATGCCCGTCACGACCAGGCCGCGGCCGAAGACGGCTTCGAGGTTGCCGGTGAACCCGGTGGCGGTGAGTGCGTCGACCAGCCAGGCTTCGACGGCGCCGGAGAAGAACGTGAAGCCCAGCCCGAGCAGCACCGAGACGAGCGCCCACCAGAGGAACGGTGCCTGCCACAGCCAGAGCAGCCAGTACAACGCGGTGGTCGCCGACAGCGTGATCGTGCCGAGCAGGTACGAGGCGCGGCGGCCCACGGTGTCGGCGACCACCCCGGTCGGAATCTCGAAGATCACCATGCCGGCGGTGAAGAACGCGTTCGCGGCGAAGGCTTCGAAGTTGCTCAGGCCGGCGTCGAGCAGGAACAGGGTGTTGATGCCCCAGATGAACGAGGCCGCGAGGGTGTTGCCGAGCAGCAGGATCAGGTAGGTGCGCTGCACCCGGCGGGCGGCCGGGTTCATGCCCGGTCTCCCGTGCGCCCGTCCGCATCCGTCACGCTGTCATCATCGACCCGATCCGAACGGATGCCTACCCCCCGGCCGGCCGCTACGCCGACGCCGGTAGCGCCCGGCCCGCCGCGAAGGTTTCGCTGAAGCGGTCGAGCAGCGCCGGGTCCCCGGCGAGCACCGTGAGCGTGGATATCACCGGCGGCGAGCAGGTCGACGGTCAGGGAGTCGGGCGTGGGCAGGTCGCCGTGCGCGGGTTCGCTCAGGCTGCGCAGGCCCCAGCGGGCCAGGCCCAGGATCACCGGTTCGAGGTCGCGGCCGTGCTCGGTGAGGGCGTAGGCCAGTCCGTGCGCCAGCGGCAGCCGGCGGATGACGCCGGCGTGCTGCAGTTCCTTGAGCCGGTCGCTGAGAATGTTGGTGGGGATGCGCGGCAGGTTCTGTCGATAGAGGTTCTCGTCGGTGAACAACGGGTTGATGTGCCAGCCGAGCCCCGCGTAGAACGTTTTTGCCCGCTCCAGGTCGCTCGTGGGGATGCTGATGAACATACTGGTGGCCATGATGACTCCGTGTGCATCGTGGGACGGGGGCCCGCCGGGCGGTGGACTCTGCACCCTTAGTTGTCAAAAGCAAGCACGCTGTCACGGGCCGTCGTTGCCCTTGCTAGGTTGGAAAGGATTAACCCGGCGCCCGT
>JBBQYN010000389.1:0-2497 GCA_038208655.1 Actinomycetales bacterium | reverse complement strand
CGGGCGAACTCCGCGATGCGGCCCTCGGCGGTGGCCCGGCCCAGTTCAGGTTCCGGATGCGAGGTGAAGAATTGCCAAGGCGTGCGCGCGCCCCATTCTTCCCCCATGAACAACATCGGCGTGTACGGGCCGAGCAGGGTGAGGGCGGCGGCGATGGCGAGCTGGCCGGCATCCGCTGTCGCGCTGAGCCGGTCGCCGATGGCACGGTTGCCGATCTGGTCGTGGTTCTGGTTGGCCACCACGAGACGCCAGGTCGGCACCCGGTCGGGGTCGATCGGCCGGCCGTGGGAGCGCTGGCGAAAGCTGGAGTAGCTGCCGTCGTGGAAGAAGCCCTGGGTGAGCACCTTCGCGAGCGCCGACAGGGGCTCGAAGTCGGTGTAGTACCCGGTGGTCTCCCCGGTCAGTGCCACGTGCACGGCGTGGTGGAAGTCGTCGCTCCACTGCGCGGCCAGTCCCGCGCCGTTCTCGGTGCGCGGAGTGATCAGCCGCGGATCGTTGAGGTCGGACTCGGCGATCAGGGTCAGCGGCCGGCCGACGGTGACGCTGAGACGGTCGACCTCGGTGGCGAGCTCTTCGAGGATGGGCAGGGCGCGCTGGTCACGCAGGGCGTGCACCGCATCCAGGCGCAGGCCGTCGACGTGGTAATCACCCAACCACATCAGGGTGTTGTCCAGAATGTAGCGGCGCACCGGGTCGGACTCGGGGCCGTCGAGGTTGAGCGACGAGCCCCAGGTGTTGCCGGGGCCGGTGCTGAGGTACGGGCCGAACTGCGGCAGGTAGTTGCCGCTGGGGCCGAGGTGGTTGTACACCACGTCCTGGATCACGCCGAGGCCGGCCCGGTGGCAGGCGTCCACGAACCGTTGGTACGCCGCAGGGCCGCCGTAGCCCTCGTGCACGGCGTACCAGAGCACCCCGTCGTAACCCCAGTTATGTGTGCCGTTGAAGGCGTTCACCGGGAGAAGCTCCACGAAGTCCACACCGATGGAGCGCAGGTGGTCCAGCCGGGTGGCGGCGGCGTCGAGGGTGCCCTCGGGGGTGAAGGTGCCCAGGTGCAGTTCGTAGATGACCGCGCCGGCCAGCGGGCGGCCGGCCCAGTCGGAGTCCTGCCAGTCGTGTGCGGCCGCGTCGAAGGTGCGCGAGTGCTCGTGCACCCCGTGCGGCTGCCGGCGTGAGCGCGGGTCGGGAAAGGGCCCGGCGCCGTCGACACGAAAGCCGTAGTCGGTCTCGGCGTGCGGCGCTGTGACGGATGTCTCCCACCAGCCGTCGCCTCGGCCCACCATGGCCTCTGCCCGGTCGGTCAACACCAGGTCCACCGTCGTGGCGCGCGGCGCCCAGACCTCGAATGTGCGCATCAGGACTCCTCGGATTCGGCGGTCGCGGCGTCGTCGCTCTCGGCATCGTCGTCGAACAGGTCGTTGGGAATCAGCAGCGCCACGGGGTAGCGCTCCAATATTTCGGCCAGCAAGACCTCTCCGCCGGCGAAGCGGGCACCGGTGAGCACGTCGAGGTACTCCCCGCCGGCGAGCAGCAGGGTGCTGGTCGACCACCCGCCGCGGGCCGCGAGGCCCAGCGGCAGCCGGGTGGCCACGGTGATCGCGTCACCGCGGTCGAACGCGATGACGTGTGCGGCGGCCGGCCCGAACGCGGCCACGGGCAGGTACCGGGTGAACCGTTCCGGTTCATCGCGGCGCAGGCGCAGGGCTTCGGAGGTGACCAGCAACTTGGCCGCGCCGGTCTCGTTCACCGGCGGCAGCCATCCGTCATCGATTTGGGCGAGAATGGCGCGCCGGGCGGTGTAGTCGACCGGGCGGCGGTTGTCGGGGTCGACGAGGGAGTCCTGCCACAGCTCCGTGCCCTGGTACACGTCGGGCACGCCGGGCATGGTCAGTTGCACGAGCTTGGCGGAGAGGGAGTTGCTCCACCCGGCCGCGCGCACCCGGTCCACCGTCTCGGCCACGATCGCCCCGGCGACGGAATCCTGCAGGCCCGTCATGGCCGCGGCGAGCGCCCCCTCGAATGCGGTGTTCGGCGCGGTCCACGTGGTGGAGGTGCCGGCTTCCCTGGCCGCTTTGAGGGCGTAGGCGGCGAGGCGGTCGGGGCTTGAGGGCCAGGCGCCCACGACGGCCTGCCAGAGCAGGTTCTCGAAGGGCGCGTCGTGCAGCGGGGCGGCCTGGCGCAGTGCCGCGAGCGCGCTGGCCCAGTCGGCGGGACTCTCGGCCAGCACACTGATGCGGGCCCGCACGTCTTCGCCGCGTTTGGTGTCGTGAGTGGACAGTGTGGTCATGGAGTGGGGCAGGGCCGCCTGGCGGCGCTGCTGGCGGTGGTGGAAGTCGGCGACGCTCACCGCGAATTCGTCGGGGTCGGCGCCCACTTCGGTGAGGGAGCTGAGCCGACTGACCCGGTAGTAGGCGGTGTCTTCCACTCCCTTGGCCATGACCATGCCGGAGGTCTGTTGAAACCGCACGGCCACGGCCTGGGCCGGGTCGGAGAGCAGGGG
>JBBQYN010000388.1:0-2506 GCA_038208655.1 Actinomycetales bacterium | reverse complement strand
TCGGCGCACCCGCGACCCGGAGGATGTCTCCGTGAGCTGGTCGATCGACGCGTACCAGTTCGACATTCCGGTGCTCGCCGCACCGATGGACTCCGTCGTCTCCCCGGCGACGGCGATCATGATGGGCCAGCTGGGCGGTATTGGCGTTCTTGACCTTGAAGGTCTGTGGACCCGCTTCGACGACCCGGAGCCGCTGCTCAACGAGATTCGCCGGCTTGCCCCCGAAAAGGCCACAGCGCGCATGCAGGAGATGTACTCCGAACCGATCAAGCCCGAGCTCGTGACCGCGCGCCTGGCCGAGATCCGGGCCGGGGGCGTCACCGTGGCCGGCGCGCTGTCACCGCAGCGCACCCAGGAACTGTACGAAACCGTCGTCGCCGCGGGCGTTGACCTGTTCGTGATCCGCGGCACCACCGTCAGCGCCGAGCACGTTTCCCAGAACCAGGAACCGCTCAACCTCAAGAAGTTCATCTACGAACTCGACGTGCCCGTCATCGTGGGCGGCGCCGCCACCTACACCGCGGCCCTGCACCTCATGCGCACTGGCGCCGCCGGCGTTCTCGTGGGCTTCGGCGGCGGCGCGGCATCCACCAGCCGTGCCACGCTCGGCATTCACGCCCCCATGGCCACCGCCGTCTCTGACGTCGCCGGTGCCCGCCGCGACTACATGGACGAGTCCGGCGGCCGCTACGTGCACGTCATCGCCGACGGTGGCCTGAACACCTCCGGCGACATCGTGAAGGCCATCGCGTGCGGCGCCGACGCGGTCATGCTGGGCACCGCCCTGGCCCGGGCAACGGATGCCCCCGGCGGCGGATTCCACTGGGGCGCCGAGGCGCACCACCCGCAGCTGCCTCGCGGCAAGCGCGTCGAGGTCGGCACCGTCGCCCCGCTGGAAGAAATTCTGTACGGACCGGCTCCCGTGGCTGATGGGACCGCGAATCTCGTGGGCGCCCTGCGGCGTTCCATGGCCACGACCGGCTACTCCGATCTCAAGGAATTTCAGCGGGTCGAAGTGGTTGTCGCGCCGTACCGAGTGAACTAACGTCGAAGACACAACAGATCCGCAGCACCATTCAGTAGCATCGTGACGGCGTCGTCACAGATCGGCGACAGCTCGCTGTAGATTGCCCGCACGCACCTTTTCACTGGAATAGGAGTCGCACATGGCCACGCAGAACTCAGTCACACGGTCCACGAAACTGGGGCCGGAGGAACGCGAGGCCGCGCTGGCCAAGCTCAAGACCAAGGAACTGGACATCCTGGTGGTCGGTGGCGGCATCGTCGGGATCGGCTGTGCGATGGACGCCGTCACCCGTGGGCTCAGTGTGGGCATTCTCGAAGCCCGCGACTGGGCCTCGGGAACGTCGAGCCGGTCGTCCAAGCTCGTGCATGGCGGTATCCGCTACCTCGAGCAGGCCGATTTTCGCCTGGTGCGCGAGGCCCTCACCGAACGCGGGCTGCTGCTGCAGCGGCTGGCCCCGCATCTGGTCAAGCCGGTGCGGTTTCTCTACCCGCTGACCAAACGCGTCACCGAACGCTTCTACGTGGGCGCCGGCATGCTGCTCTACGACATCTTCTCGTACACCGGAGGCCGCGCCCCCGGAGTGCCGCACCACCGGCACCTGTCCAAGCGGCAGGTGCACACCCTGATGCCGAGCCTGGCCCCGGGGTCCGTCGTGGGTGGCATCACCTACTACGACGGCCAGGTCGATGACGCCCGCTATGCCGCCTCGCTCGCCCGCACCGCGTCGTTCTACGGCGCGCACGCCGCCAGCCGGGTGCGGGTGGAAAGCTTCATCAAGGTCGGTGAACGCGTCGTCGGCGTCAACGCCCATGACCTTGAGACCGACGAACACTTCGAGGTGCGTGCCAAGCAGGTCGTGAACGCGACCGGCGTCTGGACCGACGACACCCAGCGCATGGTCGGCGAACGCGGCACCTTCAAGGTGCGCGCCTCGAAGGGCGTGCACCTGGTCGTGCCGCGGGACCGGTTCCAGAGCGCGATGGGGCTGCTGCTGCGCACCGAGAAGAGCGTGCTCTTCGTGATTCCGTGGGGCCGGCACTGGCTGATCGGCACTACCGACACCGACTGGCACCTCGACAAGTCACACCCGGCCGCGACGGCCGCCGACATCGACTACATCCTCGAACGGGTCAACTCGATGCTCAGCGTTCCGCTCACCCGGGAAGACGTGGAGGGCGTGTTCGCCGGGCTGCGGCCGTTGCTGGCCGGCGAAAGTGACCAGACCTCCAAGCTGTCCAGGGAACACCTGGTCGGGCATTCCGTGCCCGGGCTCGTCGTGATCGCCGGCGGCAAATGGACGACCTACCGCATCATGGCCAAGGACGCCGTTGATGCGGCGGTGAGCGCCCACGACGGCAGGATTCCGGCCTCCACCACCCAGGACATCCCGCTCCTCGGCGCCGAGGGCTATCAGGCCGCGTGGAACAAACGCAGCAAGATCGCCCGCGCGTTCAACCTGCACACCGTGCGGGTCGAGCA
>JBBQYN010000387.1:0-2523 GCA_038208655.1 Actinomycetales bacterium | reverse complement strand
CTACCGTCGGAGTGAAGCGCAGACCCAGTTCCACGGCTGCCGCATCACCGGAATCGGCGATGGGCGGCGTCTCGGCTCCGAACACGGAGTACGGCCCGGCGACGGTCAGCGGCAGGGCAGCCGGGGTAGAGGCATAGTTGGCACTGTCATCGATAGACCGGGCCAGGACTGTGACGGTTCCGGTCCCCTGTTGCAGATAAGTGAATGACCACGTCGTGGTGCCCGTCGCGGCCCGCCAAGTGGCTCCGGCGTCCGTAGACACTTCCACGCCGGCCACGACCCCGCCGATGTCGGCCGCCGTGCCGGTGACGGTGACGGCGGTTCCGTTGGTCACGCTGACGCCCGCCGCCGGCGCGCTGATCTGCGTGGTGGGGGCGGTCGTGTCTGTGCTTTTTGTGGTGGCCACGAGGTTGCTCTGCAGGGTGAGGGGTTGTGCGCCCATGTCGGCGAGCAGGTTCACCTGGGCCTGCTGCATGCGAACATCCGCCGCGGCTCCGTTACCGTCGTGCTTGGCGTCCAGACCCCAGGCCCACTGCACGCTGCCGGCCGAGAAGACCAGGGCTCCGCTCGCGGCGCGGTACTGGGTGAGGTGGTGGGTGGTGGTGCCGGGCGCCGTGGTATTGCCGAAGTCGCCCATGAACTGGTCGATGGCTCCGGTGTGGGTGGACATCCGAATCAGGCCAGCCGGGCGAAAACCGTTGTCGGCGTCTTCGTTGGCCTCGTAGCCGATGGTGTGGGCGGCAAGGGCCTGGGTCGTGCCGGCGGCGAGCGCGGTCAGGCTGGTGTTGCGCCACAACCGCAACTTGCCTTCCTGCGCGCTGACGGTCACCGGAAAATCGGAGGAGTTGGATTTGTACAGCGTGCCAGTGACGGCATTCTCCGGTTTTCCGCCGCCGTTTTGTGCCGAGGCGTAGCGGGGGTCCCGCCAGGTTCCGGTCCATTCGCTGGACGGGTCGATTTTGGCCTGGCTCCAGGTTTCCTTGTACGAGACGATGGTGCGGTACGCGGTTTTGCTGCCGTCGACGGACGGTTCGTACCGGGTGCGCCAATACATTTCGTTTCCCGAGAGGAACTGCAGGTTCACGCCGGCGTCGCGGGCGGCTTCGACGTTGCTGCGCTGCTGCCCGGACCAGTACTCGTCGTGTCCAACCGAGAGGAACACGGAGTGGTTCAGCAGCCCGGCTCCGAGCCGGTCGGTGTCGACGCCGCTGTAGTAGGTGACGTCGTAACCGTTCTTTTCCAGAAAACGCACCTGGGCGTATTCGGCCGAGAAGTAGAAGTCCCGGCCGCCGGCGTGCCCGCGTGTGGAGACGGGCCGATTATAACTGATCTTGTAGGCTCGGCCGTTCGCGGCGCCCTGGTAGAAGTTGCTGCCGCCGTAGGTGTTGTATGCCTGCCACGTAGTGTCCGAGGTTTGGAAGAGCACCGCGGCGCGGCTGGCTTCGTTGCGCACCACGAAGGTGATGTGGCTGGCCCCGCCGGTGTCGGTGCGGGCGAGCCGGGCGACGTACACGCCCGAGACGGCGTCGACGGGAACGCTCCACGAGGCCGACACCCCCCAGGTTCCACAGTCGTACAGTTCGGTGGCTATGTCCGAGACGCACTGCGGCTGTTTCTGCGGCAGCGTGGCCGAGGGGGTGACTGAGGCGATCTTGCGGGCGCCCAGACCCTGGTACCAGCCGGTGCGGTAGATGTTGATCGTGTAGGCGGACGCATTCGTATCGATTTTGAAATCAATTCGGGAGCCCACGTTCACGCTCACGTCAGTGGAGAAGCCCTGGATACTGGCATCACCGGATGCGGTGATGTCCCACTCCGCGGGATCGGCGCCGGCTTTGCTGTTTTCACAGACCACGGGGTTGGATCCCGTGGCGCAGGGTTCTGCGGCCTGCGCGGCCGGCGCGCCTCCGGCGACGAAGGTGCTGGCGATGAGGAGCACCATGACCAGGAGGAGAAGGTAAGAGGTTCGACGGCCTGTCGCTGGCGCACTGCACTGAACCCGAGTTTCACTCATGATTGATACAGTGCCATGCAGGGTGGAGCCTCGCGCCCCCCTAAAAAGGGTTCAACAGGGGCGTCTGCCCGCCCATGAAGCCCGGGCGCACGCTACGCCACGGCGGCGAACCGATCCGTGGCCGTCACGATGGCATCGAGGATTCCGGGCTGGTCGAAGGCATGCCCGGCATCCGGGATCATGTGGAATTCGGCTTCGGGCCAGTTGTTGTGCAGTTCCCAGGCGGTGAACGCGGGCGTGCACATGTCGTAGCGGCCCTGCACGATGACCCCGGGAATCTCGGCGAGGCGGCCGGCGTTGTTGATCAGCTGGTTGGGTTCGAACCAGCCCCGGTTCGAGAAGAAGTGGTTCTCAATGCGGGCAAAGGCGACCGCGAAGGCTGGCTCCGTGAAATGAGCGATCTTGTCGGGCTCCTGCAGCAGGGTGATCGTGGACGATTCCCAGGTGGACCAGGCCACCCCGGCGCGCTCGCGCACGAACCGGTCCGGATCGTTCAGTAGCCGGCTGTA
>JBBQYN010000386.1:0-2533 GCA_038208655.1 Actinomycetales bacterium | reverse complement strand
GGTGGTCTCGCATTCGGGCGGCTACCCGGGGTTCTCTGCCCATATGCGCTGGTCGGCTGCCAGTGGTGTGGGCGTGGTCGCGTTCGCCAACGCCACGTTTTCCCGCGCCGCGGTCGCCAGCGTGCGGGCCTTCGACCTGCTGCTCGCCGCCGGCCCCCCGCCGCGTTCGGCACTGTGGAACGCGACTCGGGTTGCGCAGCAGACCGTGACCGGACTGCTGCGGAATTGGGATGACGAGACCGCCCGGGCCCTGTTCGCCGAGAACGTCGAACTCGACGACTCCCTCGACCGTCGGGTCGGGCACATCACCCGCGCCGTGGCCGCCGTGGGAGGCCTCCTCCCGCCGGACTCACCCCGCCCCGAGCACAGCGGTCCGGCTCATCCGGCCGCGCATGTGGAGAACGGAGAATCATCCCAGGGTCCTGCACATCTGGTCTGGTTTCTGCCGGGGGTCGCGGGCCGCGTGCGTGTCGAGATTCGGCTGACGCCGGAGTATCCCACGCGGGTGCAGACTCTCACCGTGACACCCGACCGGGTGAGCTGACCGGACGCTCTGGCGCGGGCAACCCCGAAGGGGGAATGGGCCGGCTAGTACGCCGGGTTCTGTCCTGGTATTCACATACCGTCGACGGCCATCTATCTCGTGACTACGTTGCCGCAGCCCTCTAGCGGTTTACCCGAAAGCTCGGCGAGCAGCCTCAACGCTTTCTGTCTAACCTTGCTCCGGACGAGGTTTACCGAGCCGACCAGGTCACCCTGGCCTCTGGTGGTCTCTTACACCACCGTTTCACCCTTACCCCGCGCTGCCTCCGAAGGGGCAACACCGGGCGGTCTACTTTCTGTGGCACTGTCTCGCGGGTTACCCCGGGTGGGTGTTACCCACCATCCTGCTCTGTGGAGCCCGGACGTTCCTCGGCACGGAATCTTCGAAAAAATCCCGTGACGCGACCGTCTTGCCGACCCATTCACAGGTATCAGTTTACAGGCACCGGGCCGGGCGACCGACCGCGTGCCCGACCGGATGCCCCGGCCCGGGGCATCCGTACGTCTCAGCCGAGCTAGATGCCGGATTCTTCGGTGCGCACCAGGATGGCCGAGCAGTCCGGGCAGAACAACACGTCGTCGGCCGGTGCCTGACGCACGTCCGCGAGGTCGTTGCCGGTGAGGGTCATGGTGCAGCCGCTGCAGGTGCGTGCCCGCAGCAGTGCGGCCGCGTTACCGTGCCCGGTGACGGCCCGCTTCTCGTAGAGCTCGCTGAGCGCGGCGGGGATCGCGGACGCGACCGCCGCCCGGTCACTGACCAGGTCGATGTGCTGACGGTTCACATCGACCAGCGACAGGTCGCGCGCCTCTTCGGTCTCCCGAATCTGCACGGTGAGGGCGTCACGGTCAGCCGCGGCCGCCGCGACGCGGGAGTCCTGGTCTTCGAGGCGCTCCATCACGGCGATTTCGATTTCTTCCAGGTCGACCAGACGCTTGCGCAACGCCGTCAGCTCGGATTCCAGCGCCTGCACGTCTTTCACGGACGAGGTGTGCTGCAGCCGGTCTTCGTCACGGGCGATGCGTTTCTCGACCACGTCCACGTCGGACTCGATGCGGTGCAGCTCGGTGCGCACGTCATCGCGCTCACCGCTGCGGGTGGCCACGACCGTCTTGGCGGCATCCAGAGACGTGCCGAGGGTGACCAGCACCGCGTGTTCAGCCAGGGAGCGGGCCTGGTGGGTCAGCTGGCGGAGTTTGATATCCAGGGCCTGAAGTCGCAGAAGCTCCTTCTGCTCGAGGGGAGTTGCCTTCACGATGTCCTGACCTTTGCGAGTATGGAATTGGGGTGTGGAGCGGTAACGAACTGATGAACGAACAAACAGGTCCTCGTGAAGATTACTGCATGATGACGAAGTCCCACGGATCGGTACGCAGATCGCTGACGCTCACGCGCACTCCGGGCAGGGCCGATCGCAGCTGCGCGGCGGCCTCGTCAAGCCACAGCCATTCGCTGGCCCAGTGCGAGACGTCGATCAGCGCCGGCCCGGTTCCGCCGGTGAGGGCCTGTTCCCGGGCCTCGGACGCCGGGTGATGGCGCAGATCGCTGGTGATGTAGACATCCGCTGCCCGCACCTGCGGCAGCCCGAGCAGCGAGTCGCCGGCGCCGCCGCACAACGCCACCGTCTCGATGGGGTCGGTATACCCGCCCGAGACACGGATGCCCGACGCCGTGGCGGGCAGCAGGGCACCGAGCCGGCGGGCGAGAGCGCCGAGCGTGGTCGGCTCGGCGAGCCGTCCAACCCGGCCGATTCCGGTGCCGGGCGCGGCACCGGCGGTGAGCGGCTGCGCGTCGACGAGCCCGAGCCGGGTGGCCAGCACATCAGAGACACCGCCGGCGACGACGTCGGCGTTGGTGTGTGCGGCCACCAGGGCGCAGCGTGCGCGAATCAGTCGGGCCAGCAGGGCACCCTTGTAGGTGTCTTCGGAGATCGTGGTCACGCCGCGCAGCAGCAGCGGGTGGTGCACGAGCAGGAGACCCGCGCCGAGGGCG
>JBBQYN010000385.1:0-2538 GCA_038208655.1 Actinomycetales bacterium | reverse complement strand
GACGCGCTGCCGTTCACCCGCGAGCACCGCAAACTGCTCGTCGGCTCCGGGGTGGGCTGGGCCCTGGACGCCATGGACGTGGGCCTGATCTCGTTCGTGATCGCCCAGCTGGCCGTGCAGTGGAACGTCAGCGACACCGAGCTCTCGTTCGTCGCCTCGGCAGGATTTCTGGGCATGGCGCTCGGCGCGGTCCTGGGCGGGCTGCTCGCCGACCGCATCGGCCGCCGTCAGGTGTTCGCCCTCACACTGCTCGTCTACGGCCTGGCCACCGGAGCCTCGGCGCTCTCGCTCACCGTGGGCGTGCTCATCGCCGCCCGGTTCATCGTGGGCCTCGGCCTCGGCGCCGAACTGCCCGTGGCCTCGACGCTCGTGAGCGAATTCGCGCCGCCGCGCATCCGCGGCCGCATCATCGTGATTCTGGAATCGTTCTGGGCCATCGGCTGGACCCTCGCCGCCCTGATCGGCTTCCTGGTCATACCGCTCTCCGACAACGGATGGCGCTGGGCGCTTCTCGTGGGCGCCGTCCCGGCCCTCTACGCCGCGTTTGTGCGGGTGCGGCTGCCCGAATCGGTGCGGTTTCTGGAATCCCGCGGCCGCTACGTGCAGGCCGAGGCCACGGTCGTGCGCTTCGAACGCAGCGCCGGTGTCATCACCGTGCCCGCCGCCGTGCCCGCCGCCGCTCCTGCCGCGCCAACGGTCGCGGTGCCTGTCGCTGCTCCTGTTGCCGCGACGAGCGCTGCCCCGGCCCGGCTCAGCGGCGGGGCCCGAGTCGCCGCGCTGTGGTCGCCCCGGCTGCGCCGCTCGACCGCGGCACTGTGGCTGGTCTGGTTCTGCGTGAACTTCGCCTACTACGGGGCGTTCATCTGGCTGCCGACCATTCTGGTGGCGTCGGGGTTCTCGCTGGTGCGCTCGTTCGCGTACACGTTGATCATCACCGTGGCGCAGCTGCCCGGCTACGCCGTGTCGGCCTACCTGATTGAAAAGTGGGGCCGTCAGAAAACCCTCGCCACGTTCCTGGTCGGGTCCGCGGTCGCGGCCGGACTGTTCGGACTGGCCGCCAGCGTGCCGCAGGTGATCGGCGCCGGCATGCTGCTCTCGTTCTTCACGCTCGGCGCGTGGGGCGCGCTCTACGCCGTGACGCCCGAGCTATATCCCACGCCGCTGCGGGCTACCGGCGCCGGCTGGGCCGCCGGCACCGGTCGCATCGCCGCGATCGTGGCACCGCTGCTGGTTCCCGTGTTGCGTGAGGCCGGAGGCACCCCGCTGCTGTTCGCGGTGTTCGCCGGCCTGTTCCTGGTCGCCGCCGTGGGAGCGTTCGGCCTGCCCGAAAAGCGCGGGCTCAGCCTCGACGACTGACCGGCCTACGTGTTGTCGCGGTCGCGCGCCGGCGGCGGGGATCCGGGGGCCGGAACGGCATGCAGCGCATTCTCATAGGCGGCCTCCGCGGCTCGGGCCTCGGCGCGGGCCTGGTCGGCGCGATCCGAGGCATCCGCTTGATCCTGCCGCAACTGTGCGGCCTGCTCCGGGGTGGCGACGCTGAGCTTCTTGGTGAGGTTGGCCGGCGACAAGACCCGGGCCTGCGCGGTTTCCACGGCCTGCCCGGCGGTCAGCGCACGTTCGCGCAGGTGGCGCAGGTTCGCCTCCTGGGCCACGCGTTTCGGCGACGGGGGCGCCGAGTCCGCCGCCGAGGGGGCGGCACCCTGGCCGCTGGAATGTGTCGGTTCGGTGGAATCTGTTGAGTTCATGGTGTCCTCCTGTTCGCAGGCATCGTAGCGCGAGTGCGGTCACGGAGCCCTGACTCCGGTCTTACTGAGCCCCCGTTCAGACAGAAGAGGCAGACTTGTCACTTCGCCTGCGCCGCCACCAGAGAGCGCAGGCCTGATGCTGCGTGAGTTTGCGCCCGTTGGCAGCTCTTGCGTCGCCTGGAAGTTATGCACTCAGAAACTCAACAGTCCACCCGCACGCGTTCCACCTCACATCAGAAAGCTCGGACACCGCGACAGCGGTGGCACCACATCGCACTCACCGCCACCTCGGCCCTCGCCATCGCCGGTCTCGTCACCGGAGCCGGGTTTCACGCCCAGGCCTCCCAGGATGCGGAGGCCCGCGTCGCGGCCACGGAAAGCTTCTCGGACAGTTCCGGCCGTCAGCATGACCAGCTCGCCGCCTACGACGAGATCTCCAAATCCCGCATTCAGGACGGCGCGTCGACCACCCTCGCCGAAGCGAACCGGGTGCTCGTCGCCGCTCAGGACAAGGTCGATTCCTCCACACTCAGCCAGCAGGTCAGCTCGCTGGCCGGTTACACGATGATGCCGCTGGACGACGTGGCCTCGCTGACGGCCGCGACCAAGGTGGAGGCAGCCTCCGTCGAAACGGCGGCCGTTGAAGCCGACCGGGTCGCCGCCGAAGCCGCCGCGCAGGCCGCCGCCGTGGCTGCAGCGGCTGCTGCCGCCCTGGCCGCCGAAGAAGCGGCCGCCGCGGCCGCTGCGGCGGAAGCCCAGCGGGCCACCGCCGCGGCGTCCTCGAACACCGTCA
>JBBQYN010000384.1:0-2541 GCA_038208655.1 Actinomycetales bacterium | reverse complement strand
TCGAGGAACCACACGAAGGTGCCCCGGCCTTCCAGCTCGGTTCCGGACTCGGTCTGCAGGGTGGCGGCGATGCCGCGGGCACCCCAGTTGTTGCGCGGGCCGAGGGTGACGGATGCCTCGGGCACGGTCACCGGCAGGCTCACGGTGTCGCCGGCCGGCACGATCGGGGTGTCCGGTTCGCTCACCAGTACGTCGCCCCGGGTGGTCGACTCGTCGGCGGCCAGCCAGTCCTCCAGGGCGACCCGGGAGGTCAGGGCGCGCTGGGCCAGGTAGATGTCGAGGGTGCCGGAGTCGACGGCGGTGGCGGTGGTGTTCTCGATCGTCACGATCAGCTGCAGGTCTTCGTCTGGTCGCAGTGGGTCGGGCGTGGCCGGGGTCACCGTGAGGCGGGCGGCGGGCTCCGTCGTAGTAAGCGTGGCGGTCGGTGTGACCGCCGTGGCCTGCCGCTGCGCGGTCGCGCTTGAAGCACCACCGCCGGGCAGTACGGCTCCGGATGACCCCATCACCAGGCCGATCAGCACGGCGGCCAGCGGCACCCGGGCGCGTCGCAGCAGGCTGCGCACGGCGCGGAAGATCGCAGGCCGGCGCACGGAAATTGACTCGGCCACCATGTAGTGGATTCTACGGCGACCGGCGGGATGTCTGCTGCGCGGTGCGGCCTGTCGCTGACTGGGAGTGCCCCGGCATCTACTATGGAGGGATGCACAGCGTCGCTTCCGCCCTCGAGCGGCTGGGTGAACTCGCTGCGTCTCCGACCGTTTTTCGACTTGCCGCCGCGTTCGACGCGGCCGGCCTCGAGCTGTCCCTGGTGGGCGGTCCGGTGCGCGACGCCTTCCTGAACCGGGCCACGCACGACCTGGATTTCACCACAAACGCGTCGCCGGACCGCATCCTGGAACTGGTCAAACCCCTCGCCGACGCGCACTGGGACATCGGTCGGGCGTTCGGCACCATCGGCGCGATGATCAACGGCGAAACGGTGGAGATCACCACCTACCGCGCGGACAGCTATGACGGCGCCACCCGCAAACCCGATGTGGTGTTCGGCACCAGCCTGGAAGACGACCTGATGCGTCGGGACTTCACCGTCAACGCCCTGGCGTTGCGTCTGCCCATGGTGACCCTGGTCGACCCGTCCGGGGGAATCGATGACCTGCTCAGCGGTGTGCTGCGCACCCCGTCCACCCCACAGGTGTCGTTCGGTGACGACCCGCTGCGTATGCTGCGCGGGGCCCGGTTCACGGCGCAGCTCGGATTCGTGCTCGACGCCGAGACGGCCGCGGCGATGGAACAGATGCGCGACAGCATCAGCATCATCTCGGCCGAGCGGGTGGGTGACGAGCTGGGCAAGCTGCTGCGCGCGGACAACCCGCGACCCGGCATTGAAGTACTCATGGAGTCGGGGCTGGCACACCTCGTGCTGCCGGAGATTCCCGCGCTGCGCCTCGAGATCGACGAACACCACCACCATAAAGACGTCTACCAGCACACGCTGACCGTGCTGGAGCAGGCCATCGGGTATGAAAAGAGCCGCGGCACCCTCGGCGGCCCCGACGGGGAGCCCGACCTCATCGTGCGCCTGGCGGCCCTGCTGCACGACATCGGCAAGCCGGCGACACGGCGTCTGGAGCCGGCCGGAGTGGTCAGTTTCTACCACCACGATGTGGTCGGTGCGAAGTTGGCCAAGAAACGGTTGCGGGCCCTGCGCTTCGACAACGACACCATCAACGCCGTGGCGTTGTTGATCGAACTGCACCTGCGCTTCTTCGGCTACACCGAGGGGGCCTGGACCGATTCTGCGGTGCGCCGGTACGTGCGCGACGCCGGCGACCAGCTGGAACGCCTGCACATCCTCACTCGGGCCGACGTGACCACCCGCAACCGGCGCAAGGCCGACCGCTTGGGCTTCGCCTACGACGATCTGGAACAGCGCATCGCCGTGCTCGCCGAGAAGGAGCAGCTCGACTCGTTGCGCCCCGACCTCGACGGCGAGCAGATCATGGCCGTTCTGGCGCTGCCGCCGGGCCCCGTGGTCGGTGAGGCGTACCGCTACCTGCTTGAGCAGCGCCTCGACGACGGCCCCCTCGGTGAGGTCGAGGCGACCCGGCGGCTGCACGCGTGGTGGGACGCCCGCGCCGTCTGAACGGATGCTGTCTCCCCGCTGATCGTGTGCCGGCCGGTTCTGCACAGCCCCTCCGGGGCAACCCGGTGTGCACAGATCCGGCTGCGGCCGCCGCCACCGGTCGCGGCCGGGCGATCATGGTCGCGAGGGAGCCCGGAGGCCAGGGTGGCGCAATGTTGCCGCTTCCGGTAGTCTGGGCAGGTTGTCTGCGCGCCGAACTCTCGGCCTCCGCGTTCGACACATGCACAACCCTCCTGTTGCAGAAAGTCTGCAGCCGTTTTAGTCCGAAGGAGGTGGGTTAGTCATGCATCAGTACGAACTTATGGTTATCCTCGATCCCGAGATCGATGAGCGCACCGTAGCTCCCAGCCTTGACAAGTTCCTCAACGTTGTTCGCAACGATGGCGGAACCATTGACA
>JBBQYN010000383.1:0-2542 GCA_038208655.1 Actinomycetales bacterium | reverse complement strand
GACGAGCTCTGGGCCGGCCTGACGACCGACCGCCAGGGCTGTTCGGGCAATCGCTGCCCCGAGTTCGCCCGCTGCCCATTCCAGGCCGCGCGCCAGCGCGCGAAGGAGGCGGACCTGGTGATCGCGAACCACGACCTCGTCTTGTCGGCGCTTGAGATGGAGGCCGGCAGCGTTCTCCCGCCTGCGAGCGAGACCTTCTACGTGTTCGACGAGGCGCACAGCCTGTCGGCCAAGGTGGTGGAGCACTTTGTGGCCCGACACGCCCTCCGCGGGGCCAGGGAATGGGTGCAGGGTGCCACCGACGCGGTACGCGACGCCGTCCTGGCCCTGCGCCTGGATGACGGGCTGCTGCGTGATGCCCGTGACCAGGCCCGGTGCATTGACGAGGCACTGGGTGAGTTGTACCGGCTGATCCACGCGACCCGTGCCTTCGAGGAAAAGAGTGCACGCCGTTTCAGGAGCGGCGAGCTGCCCGATTGGATGCTGCGACATGGTGGCGCGCTCCATGCGGCGGCGTCCGACCTGCAGAAGACCTTCGCCGTGCTGCGCGAGGCTGTCCTGCAGAGTGCCCCGACGCAAGGGTCGCTGGCCACGCAGGTGCTGTCGGCGCTCGGGTTCTTCGCGGCCAAGCTCGACAACCTCGTCGAGACCTGGCGCCTGATGCTGGCGGCGGACGTCGAAGGCGAGGCACCGGTGGCCCGGTGGATCGAGGTTCACGAAAGCACTTCCTCGTCAAGCGACTACCTGGTGTGTGCATCGCCGATCAGCGACAGCGACAAGCTGCGCCAGCTGCTGTGGAGCCGGGCCAGCGGCGTGATCCTGATGTCGGCGACGCTGACTTCGTGCGGCACCTTCGACCTGTTCCTGCACCAGTCAGGCCTGTCGGTCTACGCTGGCGTGCAGTTCCTGCGCGTGGAGTCGCCGTTCGACTACCGATCGAACGCCAGGCTCGTCATTCCTGCGATGCGCACGGATCCTGGCGACGCGCGCGGGCACACCGACGAGGTCGTCGAGCGCATGCCCGGTCTCGTTCAGACGCTCGGTACGCTGGTGCTGTTCGCGTCGGGCAAGCAGATGCGCGAGGTCTATGCACTGCTGCCAGAGGACCTGCGGTGTTGCACCCTGATGCAGGGCACGATGCCGAAGATGGAGATGCTGTCCCGGCATCGTGCCGCGATCGACAGCGGTGAGCGATCCGTGCTGTTCGGGCTGCAGAGCTTCGCCGAGGGTGTCGACCTGCCGCGCGAATACTGCACCCACGTGGTGTGCGCGAAGTTGCCGGACTCTCCGCTCGAAGAGGCGCGCCGGGAGTGGATCGAGTCCCAGGGGCGTTCGCCCTTCACCGAGATCACCGTCCCTGAGACCGCGGTCCGCCTCAAGCAGCAACTCGGGCGCCTGATCCGCACCGACGAGGACCACGGCACGGCAACGATCCTGGATCGCCGCCTCGTCTCCAGGCGCTGGGGTCGCCTGCTGATGCGCGGCCTGCCCGATTTCGAGCTTGTCATCGAGCCGGCCCATCAGCGGTCAACAAGCGGACCGCGGGGTTGATGAACGCGATTCCCGGGGGAGCATGGTTGCTCCATCCCCCTCAACCTGGACAAGGAGCCTGCAATGGCAAGTGCAATGGAGAACGTGGCGACGAACGGCCAGGCCGGTCCCGTCGCAGTGGTGCAGGGCGGTGCGCTTGCCGTGCCCACACTGCTGGGCCGCACGGCACCCCGCATCCCGGTGGCCGGCCGCATCCGTGCCGGCATCAAGGTGCTGACGCGCCGCGCAGCCGAGAACGAACGTGTGCGCGCCATCTACGAGCGCGGCGTCGCCCAGGGCAAGAGCTTCGACAGCATCGAGCGCGAGATCGCCGACGCAGTGCCCGACCTGAAGAACCCGCTGACGCCGAAGAACGTCCCGTACTTCACGGTGCGCGGCGAGGACTTTCCGAACCCGGAGATCGCGCGGCAGATCACGGGCCTGTTCGGGGAAGACCGGGGCGACGGGGTGAAGCGGCTGTACCGCTTCCCGGTGGTCTTTCCTGCCGATGCGTGGCAAGCGGTGATGCCGCACGAGCTGGTGGCGTGGACGTTCAGCGAGCGGCGTTTCTGGTCGGAGTACGCCGCAGACGGCCAGACCCGCTACTGTATGAGTCACGCGCCCGTGCCGGTGGTTAGCGGCACGCGCCGGGCCATCCGCGTCTGGGGCGGTCGCAAGACTATGCGCCGCGTCGACAACGGCGGCCTGTGCGATCCCGAGTCCTGCGCCGAGTACCAGGACCGCACGTGCAACCTGTCGGGGCGGTTCATCTTCTTCATCCCCGGGATCAAGTCGATCAGTGCCTTCGAGCTGCCGACCAACAGCTTCTATGCGATGAATGCCGCGATCCAGAAGTTCCAGACCATCGGCTTCATGCGCGGCGGCCGCATCTCCGGCTTCCTGGACGGCAAGCGCACGCCGTTCTACATCACCAAGCGGCTGGTCGAAGTGCCTCGGATCGACGAGGAGGGCCGGCCGGTGCGCACTTCGCAGTTGCTCATCGAACTCGAGG
>JBBQYN010000382.1:0-2565 GCA_038208655.1 Actinomycetales bacterium | reverse complement strand
GGCGATGCCGCGTTGCCGGCCGGCGCTGTAGACCAGGCCTTCGCCCGAGAACGCGTCGTAGAACCGGGCCGCAGCCTCGTAGACATTCGCCATGGTACAACCGGCCTTTCGTTACTGGAAGCATAACCAGCCCGCATGAGGCGAACCTGTGCCCCGGGAGCCAGTCTGCACCCGGACCACACCCGGACCACACCCGACCCGACGCCCGCCCGGCTGGGCGTGTCGCGCGCGATGCCCCGGGCCGTCTACGCTCACACATATGTCTGAATCACTCCCGTGGGACCTCGCCGTGATCGGCGGCGGAACAGCCGGCCTCGTGGCCAGCCGCACCGCGGCGAGTTTCGGGGCCCGCGTGGTACTCATCGAAGCGGGTCGCCTCGGCGGAGACTGCCTCTGGACCGGGTGCGTGCCGTCCAAATCCCTCATCGCTGCAGCGGATGCCGCCAGCACGGCCCGAACGTCGGCTCCCCTCGGTGTGCACACCGGCCTCGTGCGCGTGGACTTCGGGCAGGTGATGGCTCACGTGCAGTCCGCCATGACCGAGATTGCGCCGGTCGATTCAGCGGAGTCGCTGGTGCGCGACAACATCGAGGTGGTGCTCGGCCGGGCCCGGTTCAGCGGCCCCCGCACCCTCATGGTGGGGAGCCGCTCGCTGCGGTTTCGGCAGGCCCTGATCGCCACTGGCGCATCACCGGTGCGGCCTATGATCCCCGGAATCGGGGCGGTGGACGTGCTGACCAGTGAGACGTTCTGGAACCTGCGCACCCTGCCGCCACGCCTCGTGATACTCGGCGGGGGCGCGATCGGCTGCGAAATCGCCCAGGCCATGGCCCGGCTCGGGTCAGCCGTGACCCTGATTCAGCGCGGCTCCCGCCTGCTGCCCAAAGAAGACGAGCGGGCCAGCGCCATCGTCATGGCGGCCCTCAGGGCGGACGGGGTCGAGGTGCTCACGGGCGTCACCGTCACCGCCGCAACCTCAGCCGACCGGCTGTCGGGCACGTTCACCCTCGGCGACGGCCGCCTCGTGCGTTTCGACCGGGCTCTGGTGGCACACGGGCGCCGCCCCAACACGGCCGGCCTCGACGTGGAACGGGTGGGGGTGCAGCAGGAGTCCCGCGGCCACATCATGGTCAATTCTCGGCTGCGCACCACCAACCCGCGCATCTGGGCCGCCGGCGACGTGACGGCACTGCCCCAGTTCACACACACGGCCGGGGTCAACGCCAGCGTCGCCGCCACGAACGCGGTACTCGGGCTGCGCCGCAGCGTCGACAGCCGGGCGGTGCCACGGGTGACCTTCACGCACCCGGAGGTCGCCGCGGTAGGGCTGCAGGCCCGAGACTGCTCCCGGTCCCGTCACCGGGTCGTCACCCACGACCATGCGCACGTGGACCGCGCCGTGACCGACGGGCGCCAAGTCGGTTACACCCAGCTGATCGTTGACCGGCGCGGCCGAGTGCTCGGCGGCACTGTCGTCGGCCCGCGAGCCGGGGAAACTCTCGGTGAGATCGGCCTGGCCGTGAAGAACCGGCTCACCACGAGCGCCATCGCCGGCACGACACACGCCTACCCCACCTACAACGACGGCGTGTGGAATGCGGCCGTGGCCGATGTGCACCGCCGGCTGCAGTCCGGCGCCCTCGCCGCGGTAACGCGCACCCTGCGGCGGCTGCGCGCCGCCCGCATGCGCTGAGGCGTCCTCCCCGGCGGGGTCGGCCCGCAGCATCCGTTCGACGAGGCATTTGCCCGAAACGGGCGGTCAAACAGACGCAGGGGCTGGTGCTCGAGGCGCACGGAGTCGGCCGGGTGCCCACACCGGGCGCTTGAGCGATGGGCCTGCTCGTATAGGGCGCATGGACACGGGCAGGTCCCCTCATGCGCCCGAAACGTGCACCGCCAAACGCTCATGCGCCCGAAACATGCAGATGCGCCCAAAATTTCGGGCGCAGGTGCACGTTTCGGGCGCATGAGCGAAAACGGATGCTCATATCGGGCGCATGAGCGCGGGGCCCGCGCACGTTTCGGGCGCATGAAGAGCGGCAGGTGGTCATATCGGGCGCATGACCGCGCCAGCCTGGGCATATCGGGCGCATGAGCGACGGCACAGGCGCGCCGCAACCGGTGAAGGAAGCCGCAGAGAGGCCGCCAACGGGGCGCGGCGGGGGCGGGCGGCGGCGGCGATCAGCGCAGGGCCTGGTAGCCGGCCCAGATGCGCTGGACAGCGCTGGCGCCCACGAACACGGCCCAGACCACCGCGATCTGCCAGGCCAGGAACGGCACGATCAGCCACAGGCTGTGCACCACGATCGTCTCAGCGCCCTCGGCGATGCGCCCCAGGAACGAGAGTGAGCGGCCGTCGTCGATTTGCCGACCAGTGCGTTCCGCGATCGACGAGAACGCCAGGAACGCCGCCCCGTTCACGTAGTACGCCACCAGCACCAGCACGAACGGCCACCACGGGGCGTCGAAACCGGCGGTGGCGCCGATGCCGACCCCGAAGACCGTGAACCCGTAGACGGTGAAGTCCGCAACGATATCGAGAAACCCGCCGGCCTGGCTCGGCGC
>JBBQYN010000381.1:0-2582 GCA_038208655.1 Actinomycetales bacterium | reverse complement strand
AGGTCACAAGAAGTCAGGATTTTCCTGCGGATACGTTAGGTCGTCATCATGAGTCCGTTGTTCATCATCATCGCCGTCGTGGCCGTCATTCTGCTCGTCACCGGTGGTTTCGTGCAGTCCCTCAACTTTTTGATTTGGGTCGGCGTGGTGCTGCTCGTTCTGGCGGTCATCATGTTCCTGCTGCGTACGCTGTCGGGCCGTAAGGGCTGACCGCGGACTGACTTAGGCCACCAACGACGGATGCCCCGGGCCGCCTCACTGAGGCGACCCGGGGCATCCGTTTACTCACCGGGTGAATTCACCCCGGCACGAAGGGTCAAGAGGCGCGGGTCTCGTTCTCGAAGGTGGCCGTGTCGATCACGAAGCGGTAGCGTACGTCGCTCTTGATGACGCGCTCGTAGGCCTCGTTCACCTGGTCCACGGAGATGACCTCCACGTCGGCGCCGATGCCGTGGGCGGCGCAAAAGTCCAGCATCTCCTGGGTCTGACGGATGCCGCCGATCTTGGATCCGGCGATGGACCGGCGCTGCGAGGCCAGCCAGAACATCTTCACCTGGTCAGGCTCCGTGGGGATACCCACGTGCACGAACGTGCCGTCCAAGGCCAGCAGACCCAGGTAGCGCTCCATGTCGAGGTTCGCGGCCACGGTGTTCACGATGAGGTCGAAGTGGTTCTCGAGCTCGGTGAAGGTGGTCGGGTCGCTCGTGGCGAAGTAGTGGTCAGCACCGAAGCGGATGCCGTCGGCCTGCTTGCTCATGGTCTGGCTGAGCACGGTCACCTCGGCGCCGAGGGCGTGGGCGATCTTCACGCCCATGTGGCCGAGGCCGCCCATGCCGAGGATCGCGACCTTCTTGCCGGGGCCGGCGTTCCAGTTCTTCAGCGGGGAATACAGCGTGATGCCGGCGCACAGCAACGGCGCGGCCTCGGAGAGCTCGATGCCCTCGGGGATGCCGAGCACGAAGTTCTCATCGACCACGACGGCGGTGCTGTAGCCGCCGTTGGTTGGGGTGCCGTCGTAGTAGCGGGAGTTGTAGGTGCCGACTTCGCCCTTCAGGCAGTACTGCTCTTCGCCCGCGAGGCAATTGGCGCACTCGCGGCAGGAGTCCACGAAGCAGCCCACGCCCACGCGGTCGCCCACGCGGTACTTGGTGACATCGCTGCCGACGGCGGAAACGATGCCGGCGATCTCGTGGCCGGGAACCATGGGGAACAGTCCCACGCCCCACTCGTCGCGGGCCTGGTGAATGTCGGAGTGGCAGATGCCGGCGAACTTGATGTCGATGGCCACGTCGGTGGCACCGGGGGTGCGCACCTCGATGGTCGTGCGCACGAGGGGCTGGTTGGCCGCGGGGGCGGCGAGGGCTGAAACGGAGGTTGTCATAAGAAACTCTTCCAATACCGATGATGGACTGCGGGGAAACCCCGTGCCGTGGCACGTGTCGTCGCTGACAACCGCACGTTCACGCTACGTCCTGCGGCGCAGAAAGTCTGCTTTTCAGGGTGGCCCTGTTAGACCCACCCTCATACTCAGCGATCGGCCGCCTGCGGGAATCGGGCGCCGCCGGGAACATTGCCGCGGGTCCGCCGGGTCCTACCGAGTGATCGTGCGCTCAGTCCGGCCGCGCCTGTCGTTCCCGAAAGGCGATCATGTTCATACGGTTTCCGCAGCGCACGCTGCAGAAACGCTTGGAGCCGTTGCGGGACAGGTCAAGCATCAGGCCGGCGCAGTCATCCGCTTCACAGAGCCGCAGTCGACCCATTTCGTTGGAGCGGATGACGTCGATCAGGGCCAGGGACGCCTCAACGCGCATGCGCTCGGCCAGGGGCGCCGCCGGGTCGGTCGCGTGCAGGTGCCAGTCGGAGGCGTCGTGCCGGGCGAGCTGGGGGAGGGCCCGGGCCTCGCGCAGCATACGGTTGACCTCGGCGGCGGCGTCGTCGCGGCCGAGTGTCCACACGCTTCGCAGCAGATCGCGGGTCTGCAGCACCTCGACAAGTTCCGCGGCGTCGGCGTCGATCCGGCCGGTGTAGCCGTAGTGGCGAAGCAGCGTCGCCAGCTGCTCAAGAGTGGTGAGCTCATCGAGGCCCGTTCGGGAGGCCGTGGGGTCGGTGTTCCCGAGCGCCACCACGAACTCCAGCGACTCCTCCGTGTCAGGGGCAAAATGCAAGTTGACTCCTTATCCGGTCGGTCCTAATGTCAGTGGCATAAACCAATTTAGACTATGACGCGCCTGGCTTGCTCGAGTGTGAGGACACGACGATGACTCTTTTCCCGATGGCCGGCGGCCTCGCTGCCGCGGTGCTCGCCGCCGTGGCGTTCGGCACCTCCGGCGCCCTGGTCAAACCGTTGCTGGAGGCCGGCTGGTCGCCCGGGGCCGCCGTGACCGTGCGGGCCCTCACCGCGGGGCTGGTGTTGCTGCCGCTGGCGGCCGTCGCCCTGCGCGGGCGCTGGCGCACGCTCTGGTTCGGCCGGTGGCGCATCCTGGGCATGGGCCTGCTCGGTGTCGCGGCCACCCAGCTGGCGTACTTCGCGGCCATCTCGACCATCCCGGTGTCCACGGCCCTGCTGATCGAATTTCTTGCCC
>JBBQYN010000380.1:0-2594 GCA_038208655.1 Actinomycetales bacterium | reverse complement strand
AAGAGACGGCATGCCCACAGACACCTCGGAACGCGGCCTCGAGCGCCTCATCTGCACGGCCCTGACGGGCTCGGCGTGTGACCCGACGCCCGTGGCCGAGGCTGACACCACCGCCGAGCGGCCGGCGAAGGCTTACGGGTTCGACTGGATGCCGGGGGACCCGGTTACGTACGACCGGGAGTACTGCGTCGATCTGTTCCACTTGACGGCCTTCCTGCGCGAGACCCAGCCGGATGCGGCCGAGTTGCTCGACCTTGGGCACGATGGACCGACGCGGCGCAAATTCCTCGCGAGGCTTCAGGGCGAGATCACGAAGCGCGGCACCATCGACGTCCTGCGCCACGGCATCAAGCACGGCCCCCACCACGTCGACTTGTTCTACGGCACGCCGTCTCCCGGCAACACGAAGGCCAAGGAGCGGTATGTCGCCAACCGGTTCAGCGTCACGCGCCAACTGCGCTACAGCCGCGACGAGACGCAGCGGGCCCTCGACCTGGGCCTCTTCATCAACGGTCTGCCCATCGCCACGTTCGAGCTGAAGAACAGCCTGACGAAGCAGACGGTGCAGGACGCGGTGGAGCAGTATCAGCGCGACCGCGACCCGCGCGAGAAGCTTTTCGAGTTCGGCCGCTGCGTGGTCCACTTCGCCGTAGACGACCACGAGGTGCGCTTCTGCACGCACCTGAAGGGCAAGGGCTCGTGGTTCCTGCCCTTCAACCTGGGCTACCTCGACGGCGCGGGCAATCCACCCAACCCCGAGGGCTTGAAGACCGACTACCTGTGGAAGCGGCTCCTCACGCGCACGGGGCTCACCGACATCCTCGAGAACTACGCGCAGGTCGTCCAGACCAAGGACCCGCCTTCGCCCGGGCTACGGCGGGAAAGCCACACGTCCGGCCGCAAACGCGCCGTGCAGATCTGGCCGCGCTTCCATCAGCTCGATGTGGTGCGCCGCCTGCTGGCCGACGCGTCGCAGCACGGCGCCGGCAGGCGCTACCTGATTCAGCACTCGGCGGGCAGCGGCAAGTCGAACTCCATCGCCTGGCTGGCACACCAGCTGATCGGCCTCACGAGGGACGACGCGACCGTCTTCGACTCGATCATCATCGTCACCGACCGCACCGTCCTCGACCGCCAGATCCGCGACACGATCAAGCAGTTCGCGCAGGTCGGCGCCACCGTCGGTCACGCGGAGCGATCCGGCGACCTGAAGCGGTTCATCACCGAGGGCAAGAAGATCATCATCTCCACGGTGCAGAAGTTCCCGTTCATCCTCGACGAGATCGGCACCGAGCACCGCGGACGCCGCTTCGCCATCGTCATCGACGAGGCGCACTCGAGCCAAGGTGGTCGCACCTCGGCCGCGCTGTCCACGGCGCTTGCGGCGTCAGGCGCGAGTGAGGAAGACGAGAGCGTCGAGGACCGGATCAACCGCTTGATGGAGGCCAAGAAGCTGCTGCCAAAGGCCAGCTACTTCGCCTTCACGGCGACGCCCAAGAACAAGACGCTCGAGATCTTCGGCGAACCAGAGCCCCAGCCCGACGGGAAGGTTCGGCATCGGCCGTTCCACAGCTACACGATGAAGCAGGCCATCCAGGAGGGCTTCATCCTCGACGTGCTGAAGCACTACACGCCCGTCGAGAGCTACTACCGGCTGGTCAAGAAGGTCGAGGCCGACCCCGAGTTCGATACGAAGCGCGCGCAGAAGAAGCTGCGGCGCTACGTCGAGAGCCACGACCACGCCATCCGGCTCAAGGCCGAGATCATGGTCGACCACTTCCACGAGCAGGTGCTCGCGCTGAACAAGATCGGCGGCGAGGCTCGGGCGATGGTCGTCACCAGCGGTATCGAGCGGGCAATCCAATACTTTCGCGCCATCAGCGAGTACCTGGCCGAGCGCAAGAGCCCGCACCGTGCCATCGTCGCCTTCTCCGGCGAGCACGAGTTCGGCGGCTCGAAGGTAACCGAGGCGTCGCTGAACGGGTTTCCGTCGAACCAGATCGCTGAGAAGATCCAGGTTGATCCCTACCGGTTCCTGATCTGCGCCGACAAGTTCCAGACCGGCTACGACGAGCCCCTGCTACACACCATGTACGTGGACAAGGTGCTGTCGGGCATCAAGGCCGTGCAGACGCTCTCGCGCCTCAACCGCGCGCACCCCAAGAAGCACGACGTGTTCGTGCTCGACTTCATGAACGACTCGGGTGGTATCCAGATGGCCTTCGCCGACTACTACCGGACGACGGTGCTGGCCGAGGAGACCGACCCCAACAAGCTGCACGACCTGAAGGCGGCACTCGACGGGCACCAGGTCTACAACGAGGTGCAGATCGACACGCTGGTGGCGTTGTACCTGGATGGGGCTGATCGCGATCGACTCGACCCGATCCTCGACGCCTGCGTTGCCGTGTACAACGAGAGCCTCGGCGAGGACGCGCAGGTCGACTTCAAGGGGAAGGCCAAGGCGTTCCTGCGGGCCTATGGTTTCCTGTCGTCCATCCTGCCGTACAGCAACGCCGAGTGGGAGAAACTTTCCATCTTCCTCAACTTTCTCGTGCCGAAGCTGCCGGCGCCCGTCGAGGAGGACCTCTCCA
>JBBQYN010000379.1:0-2597 GCA_038208655.1 Actinomycetales bacterium | reverse complement strand
CCGCGACGCGATCGGGCTGGTCCCGAAGCGGGCCTGGCAGGTCGCCAGCAACGCCGATGGTGACCTTCGTGAGCACGCCGACGTCGTGGACATCACCGGCCTGCTCGACCTGAGCAGATGGACCGGGAGCTACCCTGGGATGCGGGTCATCGTCCGCCGGGAACTGCCGCACCCCAGCGCGACGTTGGACGCCTTCGAGATCCGCGACGGCTACCGCTACCAAGCCTCCACTACCAACACCGGCCGCGGGCAGATCGCCTTCCTGAAAGCCCGGCACCGGGCGCACGCCCGGGTCGATGACCGGATCCGGACAGGCAAGGACACCGCCCTGGGACACCTACCGTCCCGACACGAGAAGATCAACGCCGTGGGGGTCGAGCTCGCGCTGATTGCCGCGGACCTCCTCACGCTGGCGCAGTCGATGCTGCTCACCGACCAGAGCGAGCTGTACCGCGCCGAGCCCAAGACGCTGCGCTACCGGCTGCTGCACATACCGCCGCCCCCTCCCTGTCAGGCTGTGTTGAGACAGCCCGGAGCCCCGGGTCCACCCCTTGCAGGGCATGACAGGAGACAGTCTCGTGAGCGAGAACAGCTCAGATCTTCCCGGTGTCGGTGGTGATCCGGCGGCCGTTCCGGTAGACGCCGTGGTAGATCCGGCGGCCCGTCCGGTCCGGCGTTCGTTCACCGCGGCGTACCGCTCACAGGTGGTCGCTGAGTACGAGGCAGCACCGCGCGGCCAGAAGGCCGCGGTGCTGCGGCGTGAGGGCCTATACCAGTCGCAGATCCGGGAGTGGACCATCGCTCGCGATGCGCTGACCCGCGACGCCGGTGCGCCTGGGCGCCGGCATCGGGCCAAGGCAGCCGGTACCGACGATTCCGGGCGGCTGCGGGCGGAGAACCAGCGGCTGACCCGCGAGCTGGCGACCTCGCAGGCGGTGGTGGAGATCATGGGAAAACTGCAAGGGCTCTTGGTGAACATCTCCGAGAGCACGGGCACGCCGCGGCCGCCGACGACGCGATGAACGCCGCGTTCGTCGACCTGCGTGCTGTGGTGCCGATCACGCGGGCCTGCGCGCTGCTCGGTCGGTCCAGGGCCACCCACTACCGCCACGTCCGAGGACCGATGCACGGCCCACACCCGGCGCGGGCGCCCTCGGCCAATGGTCAGGCGCTGTCGCAGGCCGAACGGGCGGCGGTGCTGAGCCTGATCAACACCCCCGGTTACGCCGACCTGTCGATCGGCCAGATCTGGGCCCGGGAACTCGACGCCGGCAACTATCTGTGCTCGGTGTCGAGCATGTACCGGATCGCCAGTGACGCCGGGCAAAGCCGGGAACGCCGCCGGCAGGCCACCCACCCGGCGAAGGTCAAACCGGAGCTGCTGGCCGACGGCCCCTCGCAGGTGTGGACGTGGGACATCACGAAGCTGCGCGGGCCAGCCAAGGGGATCTTCTACCAGCTGTACGTGCTGATCGACATCTACTCCCGGTTCAACCCGTCCTGGATCATCTCCCCCGTGGAGGACTCCCTACTGGCCAAAGACTTCATCGCCGAGGCGATCGGGCGCAACGGCAGCGCCCCGCACACCGTGCACGCCGACCGCGGTACCTCGATGACCTCCAAACCCGTCTCGGCGCTGCTCGCCGACCTGGGTGTCACCCGCTCGCACTCCCGGCCCCGGATCTCAGATGACAACCCGTTCTCCGAGGCGCAGTTCAAGACGCTGAAGTACCTACCCGACTTCCCGTCGTCCTTCGCCTCGCTGGCCCACGCCCGCGAGTTCTGCGCCGGCTTCTTCCACGAGTACAACTACATCCACCGGCATTCCGGGATCGCCTGGCACACCCCAGCCTCAGTCCACTTCGGGACCGCCGACGCCATCGACACGGCCCGGCAGAACACCCTGAGCGCCGCCTACCACGCCCATCCCGAACGGTTCAGCCGCCGGCCGCAGCCGCCCATCATGCCGACCCAGTTCTGGATCAACGAGCCGACACTCGAACCCGAAAGAAACTGACCGCAACTGTCTCATTTGACTTGACAGATACCGGACCGCGCCGGCCTACAAGAGGCACCCCACCGATCTTCTCCCCGAACCAGGGCAGTTCAGTGCCGACGAAGCACAACGCGCCTCGCACGGGCACGGTCGCGCCGACGTCTGCGAGAACGGCGGCGACAGCTTCGACCTGACCGTGCAGGCCGTCCAGGACCTCTGGCCACGGCTGACGCGGATGAGCCCGTCTGGATAGAGACGCTTGTCGCCGAGCATGAACGGGACTTCGATGAAGGTCTGGATGCCACCGGCGGGTGCGCCAAGCGGCTGGGTAAGGCCGCGGCCGAACTCCTTCACGGCGGTCAGCACGGCCAGCAGGGCACTGGTCGCGCGGCGTTCCTGTTCCTCGGCGCCGCTGATGCCGCTGGTCGGGATGAGCCTTGCCTCGTGCCATGCCTCTTCCGCCACGTTCTGCTCCTTCTGTCGCAACCTTCGGGCACCGTAGCGAGATCAGCTCTCGCGCGTGCCCCGAACCGCCCACGTGCGTGCGTGCGTGCGCGACGGACGGACGCGAGTGCCGACCTGTTCAGGCGGGCACGAACCG
>JBBQYN010000378.1:0-2600 GCA_038208655.1 Actinomycetales bacterium | reverse complement strand
AGGGCTACCCGCTTTCCCTGGACTCGATCCGCGAAAACATTCAGGACATCGCGGGCATCCGCATCACCTGCAGCTTCATCTCGGACACGTATCGCATTCGCGACATGATCACCCAGCAACGCGACGTGACCGTGCTGCTGGAGAAGGACTACATCGCCTCACCCAAGGGCAACGGATACAAGAGCCTTCACCTGATCGTGACGATTCCGGTGTTCATGACTGACCGTGTGCAGCCCGTCACCGTGGAAATTCAGATTCGTACGGTTGCGATGGATTTCTGGGCGACCCTGGAACACAAAATCTTCTACAAGTACAACGGCGCGGTGCCCGATGCTCTCATCGATGACCTCAAGCAGGCCGCCGACGTGTCGAACCGGCTCGACGAGAAGATGGAATCCCTGCATGACCAGGTTCTGGCCCTCGGCGAAACCGAGCCCAGCAGCGATACCGACATGCTCACCTTCGCCGGAATGGCGCCGTTCCCGCTCCCACGCAGCCTGCTGGAATCATTCCTGCGCGGGCGCGACACAGACACTGAACCGGGCAGCGCGACCGACGACGGATCAGGCAGCACACCTGCCGCGTAGCGCGGGCGCCTAGTTCACGTGGGCGTAGAGCCAGGGCAGCGGCGGAACCTTGGTGCCGCTGCGGCCGCCCTCACGAATTTCGAAGTGCAGGTGCGGCCCGGTTGACATTCCGGTGCTGCCGGTCTTGCCGATTACCTGTCCGGCCTTCACGACGTCACCGGCCGAGAAAAGCATCGATCCGTGGATCATGTGCGCGTACACGCTGGAGACCAGCTCGCCGTCGATCATGTGGTCGATGATCATGTGCACGCCGAGGCTGTTCTCGCCGTCTTCGGCGAAGCTCACCACGCCGTCGCTGATCGACTGAATCGGCGCGCCGAGCCCGGGGTTGAAGTCCTGGCCACCGTGGTTCGCCGAGCAGCCGGCACAGTTGCGCGGTCCGAACTCATCACCGATGTGCACGCCCACCGCGAAGGGCCACTGAATGGTTCCGTTGGGGTTGTTGGTGAAGGTGGCTTCCATGCGGATGCCGCTCGCAGCGGCGACCGCGGCGATGGTGCTCGACTCGTAGCCGTCGCGCTCGATGGTGATGGTGTCGCCGCCGGCCAGGTCGATGGTCTGCGACGGCTCTGTGTCGGTCGGCCGCTGAGCCTCGAGCACTGCGGCGTCCACGTCGCTCGCCGACAGCAGCGCCTCGGCGGGAATGGACGTGGAGACGAACATCAGCGACACAAAGGCCATCGCGGCGATGGTGACGCTCGTCGTCGCCAGGCGCCGACCACGCTTGGCTGGTGGGGGGCGGTGAACGGATGCCGCACGGGAGGGTGCAGGCACGAATTTACCGGTCGGGGCGAACGGCGCCTCGGCTTCAGCCAGTCGCGCGGTCGCCACGCGGGGCCGGCGGGGCAGCCCGGTACGTGCGGCGTTCTCCTGCGCGCGCCGTGCGGCGCGGCTGAGCAAGGGAACCTCTGTCGCTGTGGTCTGCGCACCGGCCGGTTCGGGGTTCAGCACGCTCACCGTGGCCGGAACGGGCGCGATGGCGGTGTCAGCGAAGCTGGCGACCACGGCGAACGCCGCTGCGGCGACGCCGGCGGCCTCGGCCACATTCGGAACGGCCGCGGGCAGATCTGCTGGCGAGGCTGGCGATGAAGCCGCCACAGCAACTTCTACGGGCTCCGCGAGGCGCTCACGATCACGAATTTGGCGCCGGGTCAGGCCGAGCGTTCCGGCGTCGAGCGCGGGCAGCAGGCCGGCCGTAGAAAGGGTTGCGTCACGCGAGCCGGATGCAGAGGCATCCACAGCAGGGGCGTGATCAGTCAAGAGGCTCTTTCGGCACGTTGGACAGAGGCAGGAGAACTCGTCTTGGTCGGTACCAAAAAGACGAACCTCTCCACACTAACGCTCAGGACCGAAAACACCAGTTATTCGCCCGGCATCACCCGCGAATGGGGGCCAACAAAAAACCCAGCGAAATCAGCTTGAACAGCTATTTCAGTTATTTATGACTTATCGACGAATTGCTCGAAGAGTTCCGCGAGCAGCGGTTCAAACCGGGAGTACAGACCCGGATCGGCCGCGATAGTGAGCGCGATCCCTTCCCGTTCGTGCCCGAATCCCCCCACCTGGGCACCGGCTTCCCGGGCGATCAGGGCGCCGGCGGCGTGGTCCCACGGATTCAGCCCGCGCTCGAAATACAGGTCGAGTCGCCCGGCTGCCACTCCGCACAGGTCCAGTGCCGCAGACCCTATGCGCCGAATGTCACGCACCTCGCCGATCAAGCCGCGCAGCACGTCCGCCTGCCACAGGCGGCGTTCGGCCTGGTAGCCGAACCCGGTGCCCGCCAGGGCCAGCGAGAGCGGCACGTCGGTGTTCACCCGGAGGTCGCGCGTGACGCCGCCGGTCACGAGCGTCGACCCCGCACCGGCCGAGGCCGAGAACATCTCGTCGAGAACCGGATTAAACACGGCACCGGCCTGGGCTGTCCAGTTGGCCGGGTCCGGGTCGCCCTCGACCACGGCGATGCTCACCGCGTACGCGGGAATCCCATAGAGGTAGTTCACGGTGCCGTCGATG
>JBBQYN010000377.1:0-2610 GCA_038208655.1 Actinomycetales bacterium | reverse complement strand
GAACTTCTCAACATCCAGGACGAGCTGCAAAAGACCATCGTGTGCGTCACGCACGACTTCGATGAGGCCGTGAAGCTCGGCGACTGGATCGCCATCTTCAACGAGGGCGCCCAGCTAGAGCAGTACGACTCGCCAGAACGCATTCTCGGGGACCCGGCCAACGACTTCGTGGAGAACTTCATCGGGTCCGGCGCCGGACTCAAGCAACTCACCCTGACCCGGGTGGCCGACGTGGGCCTCAGCGACGCGATCGTGGGGACCCCGGGCGAACCGGCGGCGGCGGTGCTGGCCCGTGTCACCACGGCCGGCCACGGTCACGCGGTCATCGTCGACGAGCGTCAGCGTCCCATTCAGTGGCTCTCCCGACGCAAGCTCAACCGGCTGGCCCTGATCAGCGACATACCCGACCCGAAGCTCCCGGTGGTGGGGTTCCGCGCCACCCTGAACGACGCTTTGGACACCATGCTCGTCTCGAGCGCGGGTGCGGCGCTCGTCACCGGCCGCCGTGACATGTTCAAGGGCGTCATCGACGTGCAAACGGTCATGGATGCCATCACCCGATCGCAGAGCGCTGCTGTGCTCGCATCAGACCAGGCGCCCGTCGGCCTGAACACCGGTACGTTCCAGGCGCAGGCGCAGGCGCAGGCACCGGCCATCGCCACCGCGACCGACGCCGCAACCAGCGCCGAGAACCCCCCGAGCACCGCCAGCGATACTGACAGCAACAGCAACAAGCCACGGGCCGACCAGTGAGACTGCGGGGCTGGCGCGGACTGCTTTACCAACTCGCGGGAATTCTGCTCACGTTCCTCGCCTTCGTCATCTGGTTGCGCACCGCCGACCTCTCGCCCATCGAACTGACCACCCTGGCCCCCGACGCGCTGTGGCTCTACACCGTGGAGCACATCCAGCTGACCCTGATGGCCGCGGGCATCGTGCTGGTCGTCGCGATTCCCCTGGGAATCATCCTGACCCGGCGGCCGCTGCGCTTTCTCACCGGACCGGTGCTTGCGATGGCGAACATCGGTCAGGCGGCTCCCGCGATCGGCGTGGTTGTTCTGCTGGCGTTCTGGGTGGGTTTCGGCTTCTGGGCCGCGACGCTGAGCCTGGTGCTGTACGCCGTCCTGCCGGTGTTGCGCAACACCATGGTCGGCCTGCAGCAGGTCGACGCCCGCCTCATTGAGGCCGGCCGCGGCATGGGTATGAGTTCCGCCGCGGTGCTGCTGCGGGTGGAACTTCCCCTCGCGGTGCCGGTCATGCTGTCCGGTGTACGCACGGCACTGGTGCTTCTGGTCGGAACGGCCGCACTGGCCACGTTCGTGAACGGCGGAGGACTCGGAATCCTGATCACCACCGGTGTCAATCTCAGCCTCACCCCGGTGCTCGTTGCCGGGGCCCTGCTCGTGGCACTGCTCGCCCTGCTCATCGACTGGGTCGGTCGCGTCGTTGAACACGTCGCCCGACCGAAGGGACTTTAGATGCCTGACTTTTCTGCTCGCACACGCCGCGCACCCCGCGGTCGACGGATGCTGAGTGCCGGTGCGCTGGCACTGACCGCGGTCGCCCTGACCGGCTGCGGCCTGCAGCCGGCGACGTCGTATGTTCCCGCGGTGGGGCCTGGCTCGATCATGCCGCTCACCGGCGCCGAGGGCGTCGACTTCACGGTGACCTCGAAGAACTTCACCGAGCAGCTGCTGCTGGGCAAAATCGCCGTGCTCGCCGGCACGGCCGCAGGTTTCGACGTCACTGACCTCACCAATGTGCCGGGCAGCCAGCCGGTCCGCGAGCTGCTGTTGTCGGGCCAGGCCGATTTTACCTGGGAGTACACCGGCACCGCCTGGCTGACCTACCTCGGTCAAGCCGCGGCTATCCCCGACCAGAACGAGATGTGGCAGGCGGTCTACGACCAGGACATCGGCAACGGCGTCACCTGGGGCGCTCCCGCACCGATGAACAACACCTATGCCATGGCCGTGCGCAGTGAGGCGGTCCCCGACCTCGGTGGCATCAGCACCCTGTCTGAACTCGCCGCGTTACCGGTCGAGGATCGCACGTTCTGCGTCGAGTCCGAATTCAATTCCCGATCCGACGGCATGAACCCGATGCTCGCACACTACGGGCTGGAACGCGGTGCCGCTGATGGTGTGCCCGACGGCAATATCGGCATCTACGACACCGGTGCCATCTACAGCGCCACCGACGATGGGGCGTGCAACTTCGGTGAGGTCTTCACCACGGACGGCCGCATCGACGCTCTCGACCTCACGGTCTTGACCGACGACCTCGCGTTCTTCCCGGCGTACAACGTGGCACCGATCTTCTTCACCGAGACCATCGAGGCCTACCCCGGCCTCGAAGAGATCTTCGCGAAGATCTCCCCCAAGCTGACCGACGAGGTTCTGCGCGGCATGAACCGCCAGGTCGACGTCGACGGTGCCGAGCCGGCCGACGTCGCCTACGCCTGGATGATCGACGAAGGGTTCATCACCGACCCGGCCGACGACTAATCACGGCCGGGGCCGAGCCGGGATGCCCGGTTCAGTGCTTCTGCACGTACAGCACGGGCTCGGGCAGACCCCGATCGCGTCGCACGGTACGGGACAGCCGCTC
>JBBQYN010000376.1:0-2612 GCA_038208655.1 Actinomycetales bacterium | reverse complement strand
AGGGTGCCGGGTGTGGGGCGAAGCCGGCATGAAGACGCTGTGGTCGGCCGCGAACGTCGCCGTCTACGGCGGCGGCGTCCGCGAAGAAGCGTTCCTGGAGATGATGTCCAAACTCGTCGGCGACTACGACAAACGCACCAGTTCCGTGTCCACCAGTCAGGGCCGGCGTACGCACTCCAGCCAGCTGCAACGCGAACGCATCCTCGACGTGTCCGACCTTGCCGCACTGCCCAAAGGTCGAGCGATCGTTTTCGCGTCGGGATCTCGGCCGACGCTAATCGAGACTCAACCGTGGATGAGGGGCAAGCACGCTGACGCGGTCAAAGCCTCCATCCGTGCCCACGACCCGCAGGGGCAAAACACTGTGGAGGCGCTGAATAGGGACTACCGGGACGCTCTGAACGACCTGCGCTACCAGCCCTCAATCGAGATCCCGTGAGCCGGACATGACGGGCATGGGTGAGTGGGGCGACGAAGGGCAGCCATCACCGGGAAGCGAGTCGGCCAACCCGTGGTTGGCCCAAGCCGTAGCCAGAAGTGCTGAGGGCGTCGACGTCGGCGCCATGGCCAGTGCCCTCGTTGATAAGACAGTGCACACACTCATCGCCAAGAAAGTCGCTGAGATTGCTGATCCAATCGTCGCGGCGGCCATCGAAGACGTGTTCACCGCTGAACGCCAAGCCGAACTAGCCGATGCTGCTGGCGCGGCAGCCCAAGAAGCGCTCAGCCCAGCGGCCTCCGCACCCGACGCGGAGCAGACCGATACTGACAGCGAAGCCCCGCAGCTGTACTACGGGTCGATAGATGAATTCGTGCGCGAGATCATCGTGCCCGTATTCATGCGCCGCGTCGGACCTGAAGGGGAGCGGCGCTGGTGCGCCCGGTGGTGGGAGAGCACCGAAGCAATTATGCGTCTCGAGGCGCTTTGGCGATCCTGGGAGCACCTGCGACTAGATCCAGGTACGGGGATGTCCGTGTGGCTCCGGGACCACCTCGATCACCACCTGGTTGCGCTGATGGACCCCGACGGCCCGTTCGCTACATCCCAAGACAAGTCGCGACCGGGCCAAATGCTGCCCTACGACCCCCCGCCGCTGGGAATGTTCACCGACGAACGCACTACCGCACGCTGATTCTCGCGCTTGGCTCAGCTGGGCTAGCGAGAGTGGGTGACCTTTTCCTGCTGCCGGCCGCCGCGGCCCTGCGACCGCCTCGCCGTGGGGGCTCCCCTTCCGGCACCATGGGTCGCTTCGGAGGCTGGTCGTGCTTGTGAGGCATCGGCCCGCACGCGGGCCTCCACCGCGGCGTCGTTACCCAGATGGTCGAGGTCTTTAGCCATGGTTTCGCGCCGCTCCGAACTGTCGTAGGCGAAGTCCGACTCGTCACGCAGCTGAACGCCACCGTTTCCCGCCTGTTGTTCCCCGCCGGACGGATCGTGCCCAGATCGGGCGTCGGCATTGTTCGCTTCGTGAAGCAGTTGTGCAGCATCGAGTTCATCTCGCGCTGACTGCCCGCGTTCACGCTGCGTGTCATGGCGGGCGGCGTCGACGGTGGACAGTGCCTCAGCAACGCTCTCGCGATCCCCTGCCGGGTCGAGGGTCACTCCGTATCGCTCCGCCACCTCAGTGACGATGCGATCTTGAGCGCGACTCACTTCCTCGTCTCGGTCTGCCCACGTCGCGGTCGTTTGATAGACGCGAGCGATATCGGCCGGTTGGGCCTGCTCCCACCACCGGCCCTGTTGTACGGCGGCGACTGACGCCCGGGCAGCTGCCCGCTCGGCGTCGAGGCGCTGACCATAGTCGCGGGCGGCCTGACCACTGCGTGATTTGGCCTCACGGGCCGATTGCTCCTGCATGCGGGCTAATTGTTCACCCATCCGCGATGCGGTGATCATGGCGGCTTGGAACGCAACCTGTACCGCTTCGTCAACTCCGTCTGCTTCGTCGGCCATGATCTCCGTCTACCTTCCCTCTCGTTCCTGAGACTGCCTGCTGGTGCTCGCAGCCTGGCGCGCTGCAGCTGCAGCACGTTCTTCGTCACTAGGCAACCGGTTCGGTACGGGCGACCCGAGTCCTTCGCTGGCGGGCATTTGGCCCAGTTGCGCCCGTCGTGCCGCCTCGAATGCTTTGGCTCGAGACGGATCGCCGCTTTCTTGCGCGGCGATGTAACCGCGCTCGAAGCTGACCGTCTGCTCGTTCGGTAGACCGGATGCCACGCTCACCAGTTCTGAGCGAACCGTGACGGCGATCCGCTCCGCCTGCCTCGCTTCGGCTTGGGCAGCGTGCATGTCATGCACTGCCTTGGCCAGATTGATCAGCGCAGTGAACATGGCGGCTTGCGCGATCAAGCCGCTCTTCGATTGTCCCGCCGCTGACAACAACAGCGCAGCGCCGGCGGCGCTGGCCACCTTCGCGCCTTTCGGTGGTGGGGCTTGTTTGAGCTCAGCCGACCTAGCCAACGCGTCCGCCGCCGATGCAAGCGGTCCCGGCGTCACCTCCACCTTCCGTGACCACGCCGCAAACGCACCGGACGTCTCACGGGCGGCCCTGGCCCACGTCTGCCGATCCTCGATCGGCACCGCGCGCAACTGCTCCCGCAGACGATGCAGA
>JBBQYN010000375.1:0-2614 GCA_038208655.1 Actinomycetales bacterium | reverse complement strand
GGCAGCGGCACCACCACCTACGGGGAAAACATCGGGGTAATGGCCGCGACCCGTATTTACTCCACCGCGGCGTACTGGGTTGCCGGCATCACCGCGGTACTGCTCGGGCTCTCGCCCAAGGTCGGCGCGGTGATCAACACGATTCCAGCCGGAGTGCTCGGCGGCGTCACGACCGCGCTGTACGGCCTGATCGGGGTCATCGGCGTGAAAATCTGGCTCGACAACCGGGTGGACTTCACCAAGCCCGTGAACCAGTTCACCGCCGCGACGGCCCTGATCATCGGCATCGCCGACTACACGATCAACTTGGGCACGCTGAGCTTCAACGGTATTGCGCTGGGCACCGTCGCCGCGATCTCTATCTACCACCTGATGACGCTGATCACGCGGCTACGCACTCCCGTCGCAGAGATCTGACCGCGGTTCCCGAAGCGACCCGGCCGGATCACACAATGCCGACCAAACAGAATTTTAACGGATAGCCTTAGCAGACAGCGAGTGAACTGTCGGCTGCTGAAGAGACAGCAGCAAGATGTCATGACCTCGCAGTCCAGAGCATCGGCGTCCGCAGTTGACGTACCGCACCGCAACAACGTGCACGTCATGGGAAACCCGGCCGGCCGCCCTCTCCTGTTCGGGTACGGTTTCGGCTGCAGTCAGGAAATGTGGCGTTTCGTGGCGCCGGCCCTGACCGAGAAGTTCCGGGTCATCCTTTTCGACCATGTGGGCTCCGGGGGGGGGCCGACCTCAGCCAGTACGACCACGGAAAATATGACTCCCTGCACGACTACGCGGATGATATTCTCGATATCATAAACGTGCTCGAGCTGCGCGACGTGATCTACGTCGGGCATTCGGTGGGCGCCATGATGGGGGTGCTGGCCTCCGTGCGGCACCCGGAATTGTTCGGCGGGCTGGTGCTGCTGAGCCCGTCTCCGTGCTACGTCAACGACGGCGACTACCGGGGCGGCTTCGACCAGACCGAACTCGACGCACTCGTCGACGCCCTCGACACCAACTACCTCGGCTGGGCCGCAGCGATGGCCCCGGTCATCACGGGCAACCCCGCACGGCCCGAACTCGGCAAAGAACTCACCACCAGTTTCTGCAGCACCGACCCCGTCATTGCCCGGCACTTCGCCGAGGTCGGCTTTCTCTCCGACAACCGCCTCGACCTTCCCCTCGTGACGACGCCCGCGCTGATCATCCAGTCCGAGAACGACCCGATCTCCCCCGTACGCGTCGGCGAGTTCGTGCACGAGCAGATTCCGGGCAGTACGCTGCTCGTCCTACCCGTGTCTGGCCACTGCCTGAACCTGTCGGCACCGATCGAGGTCACGGAGGCGATCCGCGCCTTCATCGACTGATGAAGGCGTTACGGGACCTCTACGACAACGCGCCGATCGGGTACCTGTCGATGACCCCGAACGGTGTCGTCACCCGCGTCAACGACACGTTCCTGGTCTGGACCGGGTACCGGCGGGATGAGGTTCTTGGGAAGACCTTCGAGAGCCTGCTGATGGTGGGCAGCGACATCTTCTATGAAACGCGGTACGTGCCCGTGCTGCGATTGTCCGGCTCGGTGCGGGACGTGTCCCTGACGATCCAACGCTCCGACGGGCGGCCGCTGCCGATCCTGGTCAGTTCGACGACGCGGCTCGGACCCGAGGGTGAACCCCTGCTCGTGCGTACGGTGATCTTCGACGCCACCGAGCGCAACGGTCTGGAACGCGAGCTGCTGACCGCGCGCCGCATCGCCGAAGCGTCCGAAGCTCGGGTGCGGGTGCTTCAGGACGCGTCCATGGCCTTCACGGACTGCGCCACCGAAGCGGATCTGGCCCAGGCTCTTGCCACGATCGCTCGCACCGCTTTTCGGGCCTCTCACGCGGCAGTGATGCTCGCTGATGACGCCGGCGTTCTGGGCGTCGTTGCGGGGACGCATCCGCTCGATCATCTCCTCGGCGCTGTCGATCCACGGCCCGAGGCCGATGCGGTGCGCTCGGGGCACTCGTGCTGGTCAGCAGCCCCGCCGATGCTGCGACCCGATATCCCGGGCTGGACCTGGCGTTTCGGGTAGGCCGGATCGAAGCGATCAGCGTGATCCCGCTGGGTGCGGGCCCGCATCTTCTCGGCGTGGTGGTCTGCTTTTACGGTCGCCGGCGCGAGTTCGACGACCACGCGCGTGAACTGCACGCGGCCCTGTCCCGTCAGGCGACCCAGGTCCTCGAACGGCTGCGCCTGCAGGAGGAATTGCGCCTGCTGGCTCTGTACGACCCGCTCACCGGGCTGGCCAACCGGCAACTGCTCAATCACACGCTCAGCCGCACCCTCAGCGCCGACAGGGGACAGCGCACCGCCTTAGCGCTGATCTTCTTCGACCTCGACGGTTTTAAGGCGGTCAATGACGAGCGTGGCCACGGAGCCGGGGACGCGGTGCTCACAGAGATTGCGCAACGGCTACGGCACGCGATGCGCGATGAGTTCGTGGTGCTGTGCGCCGGGGTCGACGAGGCTATGGCGACGGCCCTCGGCGAACGTATTCGAGAGGCCGTAGCGCACCCCCTAACCGGCATCGCCGAGGGGCTTCACGTCACCGCGAGTGTCGGGGTGGCGC
>JBBQYN010000374.1:0-2621 GCA_038208655.1 Actinomycetales bacterium | reverse complement strand
TCATGGCGATGGTCGCCGCTGGGGCGTGCTGCTTCGCTACTTTTGACGCGTTCGCGTTTCCCCAGGTTGCGAACCTGGTCTTCCTCGGGATCGGGTGTATCGGCGCATTACTCAACACCCTGAGACGTGAAGCCGGATCCGGCGTTCTATCGGCGCGGGCACGCGAGGACCTCCTGCGGTGAACTGCGGCCGTGGCCGTCCAGAGTCCGGTCAGGCCAGGCCGAGATCATACGCCAGGATGACGGCCTGCACGCGGTCGCGCAGCTGCAGTTTGAACAGGATCCGCCCGACGTGGGTCTTCACCGTGGACTCCGACAGCGAGAAGCGTTCGGCCAGCTCCGGGTTGGACAGACCCTCGGCGATGGCGAGGAACACCTCCCGCTCCCGATCGGTGAGCTCGGCCAGGCGGTCTTCGGCGGCCGGCCCGCCGGTCTCGATGGCGGGCAGCTTCGATCCGAACAGGTCCAGCATGCGCCGGGTCACCCGCGGCGACACGGATGCCTCCCCCGCCGCCACCGTGTGAATGGCGGCCACGAGTTCGCTGGGTTCGGTGTCTTTAAGCAGAAAACCGCTCGCGCCGGCGCGCAACCCGCCGAAGGCGTATTCGTCGAGGTCGAAGGTGGTGAGAATGATCACCCGGGTCTCGGGCCGGGCCGCGGTGATCTGGCGGGTCGCTTCGATGCCGTCCAAGCCGGGCATGCGCACGTCCATGAGCACCACGTCCGGCCGCAGCTCCCGCGCCCAGACGATCGCCTCAGAGCCGCTGCCGGCCTCACCAACCACGGTGAGGCCGGCGCTGGCGTCGAGCACCATGCGAAACCCCATCCGCAGCAGCGGCTGATCGTCGACGAGCAGAATGCGAATGGTCATAGCGTGGCCTCCTCCGGCAGGGTCAGGGTCGCTTGCACCCTCCAGCCCCCGTGGGGGCCGGGGCCCGCCCGCAGCGTCCCACCGTACAGCGCCGCGCGTTCCTGCAGGCCGATGACACCCCGACCCGACCCCTGCGAGTCAGCAGCCGGGGCTGCGGTGCGTTCTGGCGGACGTTGCCCGTCGTCGTCGACCAAGACGTCGACGGAGTCTGCGGCCAGCCGCAGCCGCACCGTGACCCGGTTCGGGTGGCAGGCGTAGCGCAGTGCGTTGGTGAGCGATTCCTGCACGATACGGTACGCGGCCAGTTGGATTCCGGCGTTCTGCGGGCCGCGGCCCTGCACCTCCAACCGGGTCGGCAGCCCGGCCGTGCGGAACGTCTCCACCAGGTCGGCCAGCTGGTCGATGCCGGGCTGCGGTGCCAGCGCCCGATCGGTCTCGTCGGAGCCGTCGGGGCCGACCGCGAGAATGCCCAGCAACCGGCGCATCTCGACCAGAGAGGCCCGGCCGGTGCCGGCGACCTGACGCATCGCCGCGCGGGACCGGTCCGGGTCCTGCTCGACCAGCGCGGCCGAGCCGTCGGCGAGGGCGACCATGACCGAGAGGCTGTGCGCCACGATGTCGTGCATCTCGCGGGCGATGCGGGCCCGTTCGGCGACCCGGGCCCGGCCGGCCTGCCGGTCGCGTTCCTCGGCCAGTTGCGCGGCCAGGGCCAGCAGGGCACCGACGTACCGTTTACGGTCGCCGAGGTTTACGCCCACGAGCGTCGCCGCGAGCATGCTCACCGCGTACTGTGATCCCATCGTGACCCAGGCGGTATCGGCGGCCGACGCGACCAGGGAGCTGCCGGCCACCCGTCCGGCCGCGGCGAGGAACCCGACCGTGACGGATGCCGCCAGCCCGATCCAGGCACTGCGCGCGCTGCGGTAGACGGCGAGCGCATAAAGCCCGATCAGCACCGGCAGAACATCCGCCGGGCCGAAGGCGGGGTAGGACACGAACAGCCCCGCCCAGGACACGACCAGGACCGTGCGTGGGGCGTGCCGTCGACGCAGCAACGCAACTGTGACCACGACCACCATGGTGATCCGGCCCGTCAGCTCGAGCAGGCGTTGCGGCTCCGTTGCCGGGCCGGTGAGGGTCGTGATGACCAGCCCCAGCAGCATCGGAACCAGATAGACGGCCGCGACGCCGGCATCCGTCAGCCAGGGGTGCCGACTCCAGAACCGGCGCGCCACTCCGGGCGGGGTGGGCAGAGCCAGCTCTCCCCCGGGCGGAACGAGCCGCCCGGGGGAGATATCGCTACTGCTCATGGCTCAACTTTACGCGTCACGCCGTTTCAGTAGCAGGGCTGCGGTTGCCAGGCTCGCAGCAACCCAGCCGAGCACCACGAGGAGGTTCTGCCAGGGCTCGACAATGGCGCTGGTGCCGGTCTGGGCGAACATCTCCACTCCGGCATTGGGCAACAGGAATGGGGTGATGCTGAGCGCCCAGTCGGCGGGGATCAGCCCCACGATGACCGGAAGCACCAGCAGGGTACCCACCGCGAGGGCGATGGACCCGGCGCTGCTGCGCAGGAACGCGCCGACTCCGAGCGCGAAGACCGCGACGAGGGCCAGGTACAGTGCCGACGCCAACAGGGGAACCAGCACGATGGGGTCGAACAGGTTGGCGCTGAGCCCCTCACCCAGCAGCAGCAGCGAGGCCACCCCGAAGGACGTGACAGCGCTCACCAGGCCCACCACGAACGTGGC
>JBBQYN010000373.1:0-2655 GCA_038208655.1 Actinomycetales bacterium | reverse complement strand
CTTGGGTGTGACTGAGTTCGGGGCTTCTCTTCAGGGTGCAGTTGATGAACACGGCCTTGAGGTCGGTGTACTGGGGACGATCGCCGGTCACTGGGTTCTCCTCACACGGGGCTCGGCACGGCGCATAAGACGCACGCTGTGCTGGGTACTGTACGCGCCTCCGACGGCGACGCTACCGTTCCGCTGGAGCCGGACGGGCGCGCGCCGCGCCGAACAGCGGCTTGCACGTCGTGCAGACCTCGCCGCTCTCGCCCAGGTCGGCGACGGCACGGTGTTCGCTGCCGAGGCGTTCCAGCAGCGCCCAGACCAAGAGTGCGAGGGCCGCGGCAGCAACGACCGGGCGGATGGCGTCGGGGATGAGGGGCACGATCTCCCGCGCCTCGGTGGTGAAGTAGAGCGCGAACAGTCCGAGCAGGGGCCAGCGCACGTCGCACTGCGTCGCCTCCCCGCCGATCGGGGCGTCGATGTAGCTCGCAACGATCAGTCCGATCAGGCTGGCACCGAGCACCATCACCGGATAGGACCACCATGTTCCCACCAAGATGACCGCAGCGCCGGTCACCGCGACGGAACCCGAGGCGATCACCAACACGATCACGACGGCACCGGCGACGCCGGCGGCGATCAGGCGCCGCTTCACCGGCCAGGTGCGCAGCTCTGTGGGCAGACCTGAGATTTTCATGGCGGGCGGGACTCCTCGGCGGGGTGTGGTTCGGTGGGCGACTACTTGCGATCATACCCTATGGGGTATAATCTGAGGTCATGGCAACCATTGACACCACGGAACACTCGCTCGACCAGACCCTCACCGACAACTCCATCGTGCTGGTGGATTTCTGGGCAGCGTGGTGCGGCCCATGCCGCAGTTTCGCGCCCACATTCACCGCAGCATCCGAGAAACACCCCGACATCGTGTTCGCGAAGGTGGACACCGAAGCCGAGCAGAACCTGGCCGCGGCCGCCGGTATCCAGTCGATCCCCACGCTGATGGCCTTCCGCGACAAGGTGCTCGTGTTCTCCCAGCCCGGCGCGCTGAACGCGTCCGGCCTCGAAGACGTGATCACGACCGTGCGTGCCCTCGACATGGCCGAGGTGCACGCCAAGATCGCCGCCCGCGTCGAAAAGGCCTAACGTTCCAGCAGCGGGGCCAGCTCGGTCAGCGCCGTGATCGTGTGCGTCGGCGCGGTGAAGTAACCGGGGTAGGTCTCACCGTCGCGGTTCAGCCACGCGGTGGCGAGGCCCGCCTGCGCCGCGCCGTGAATGTCCCAGGGGTGCACGGCGACCAGCAGCATGTCGGCCGGGGCGACGCCGCAGGCCATGGCGGCATACTCGTAGGCCGCTCGAACCGGCTTCCACGCGCCCGCGTCTTCCACGGTGAGCAGGGCCTCGAACGCATCGCGCAGGCCGGCCCGGGTCAGCAACGACTCGGCCACCTGCGCGGATCCGTTCGAGAAGGTCACCAGGCGCCGGCCGGTGCCGGTCAGGGCGAGCACGCCGTCGGCGATGTCGGGGTGCACGTTTAGCGAGCCGAACCCGGCCATGATGTGAGCGACCGCATCGTTGAGGCTACCGGTCACGGCCACGGGGCGTAGCACGGCCCGCAGCATCTCTGCACCGAGCACGGAGAACGTCACGGTTCCGCCGGCTGCGGCGAGCGCGAAGCCATCACGCAGCAGCGCGGCGAACCAGACCCGGGCCAGGTGGGCCGGGGCCCCGACATCCTCAAACCGGGTGCTGAGTGGCGCCATGTCCGACAGGGTTTCGTTCACGTCGAAGACGATGACGCTGGGGGTGTCGCTCATGATGGGTCCTTTGGTCGAAACGGATGGGGTCGAGCTGGTCACGGGATGGTGCCGACAACGACGCGGATGTGGCCGCCGCGCACCGCTTCGCTCTGCACCTGCACACCTTCACGCTCCAGCACCGTCCAGGGGCGGGTGGTGAGGTCGGCGCCGCCGAGTGACGCGAAGAGCCGCGCCAGAGGCGAGAACAGCCGGCCGCGGCCAACCGGAAGCTGCATGTCGACGATTCCGGCCCGACCACCGGGTTTCAGCAGCGCCCGCATGCGCTTCCACGCCGGCGGCCAGTTGCCGATGACGCTCAACGCGTAGCTGGAGAACACGCCGTCGACGTGGCCGTGCGCGGCGGCGGGTAGGTCGGCGGCGACCAGCGCCGGGTCGAAGGTGGTCGCATCCGCTTCGATGAGACGAACGGATGCCCACCCGTTCTCCTCGACGCGGCTCCGGGCCACCTTCAGCATGTTGGCGCTGCGGTCCAGGCCGATGACCGTGCCCGTGGGACCCACGGCGGCCACGAGCAGTGCGAAGTTCAGGCCAGTGCCGCAGCCGAGGTCGAGCACGGTGTCGCCGGGGCGCAGGCCCAGCAGGGCGATGCCGCGTTGCCGGCCGGCGCTGTAGACCAGGCCTTCGCCCGAGAACGCGTCATAGAAACGGGCCGCAGCCTCGTAGACAATCGCCATGATGAACCGGCCTTTCGTTACTGGAAGCATAACCAGCCAGCATGCGGCGAACCTGTGCCCCGGGAGCCCGTCTGCACCCGGACCACACCCGGACCACACCCGACCCGACGCCCGCCCGGCAGGGCGTGTCGCGCGCGAGGCCCCGGGCCGTCTACGCTCACACATATGTCTGAATC
>JBBQYN010000372.1:0-2662 GCA_038208655.1 Actinomycetales bacterium | reverse complement strand
GAGGCCAACATGGGGCAATACACCGAGGAAGGACCTGCCATGACCGGGCGCATTCACATCGATCTGTTCAGCACCCTCGACGGCGTCGCCCAGGCCCCGGGCGGCCCCGACGAAGACCTCGATGGTGGATTCGCCTTCGGTGGCTGGCAAGCCCCGCTTCTCGACGACGTGGCCAGCGGCCAAGTGGCTGCCGGCATCCGCTCCATGGACGCCCTCCTGCTGGGCCGCCGCACCTACGACATCTTCGCGGCGTACTGGCCCGAGCACACCGACGGACCCGACGGTGAGATCGGGCGCACGTTCAACGCGATCCCCAAGTATGTGGCGTCACGCGGAGCCCCAACGCTGAATTGGCGCGACTCACACCAGCTCGGCGAGGACCTCGCCGCGGAGCTGGCTGTCCTGCGGGAGCGGCACCGCGAGATCCACATGATCGGCAGCATCGACTTCGCCCGCACACTGCTCGCACACGGCCTCTTCGACCAGTTGAACCTGTGGGTGCACCCCATCGTGCTCGGAGCCGGCAAACGCCTGTTCACCGCGCAGGGCCCGCCCGCCGCCCTGCACCTGCTCGCCGCGGAGCCGGCTTCACCGAAGGGCGTGGTCCTGCTGCGTTACGCGTATTCCGCGGCCGTTCCGGCGACGGGAGATATGACCCGGTAGCCACAAGACCCGGTAGCCACAAGGCCCGGTCACTGCATCAGGGCGCGATATCGACCCAGTCGTGTCCCAGCGGTTCCACAATCGCAGCGCCGGCGGTGGCCTGTGCGACCAGCGCAGCCAGCCGTTCGGCGTCATCGTCAGCCACATGCAGCACCGCTTCGCTGCCATAGTCCGTGCCCAAAATCACCACGCCGCGCTGACGCAGCTCGGCCTCAACCCGGCCGGCATCCGCGTGGGACAGCGCCAGGGAGAACAGCTCGCGGCGTTCCCGGGCCACGACGAGTCCCTGGGACTGGGCCTCGTCGATCGTGGTCAGAACCGCCTCAGAGTAGGCGCGCACGAGGCCGCCGGCGCCGAGCAGCGTGCCGCCGAAGTAGCGGGTGACCACGGCCACGCAGTCAACAAATCCGCGCCCCGTCAAAGCTTCGAGCATGGGCCGCCCCGCCGTGCCCGACGGTTCCCCATCGTCGTTGGATCGCCGCACCTGATCGGGTGTGCCGGTGGGGCCGAGCACGAAGGCGGAGCAGTGATGCCGGGCGTTCCAGTGCTGTTTGCGCGCTTCATCGATCACAGAACGCGCGGCGTCCTCGGTGTCCGTCCTGACCAGACGGCAGAGAAACCGAGATTTCTTGATCTCAATCTCCGCATCCACGCGGCTGCCGACGCCGCCGTGCAGGGTGAGATCGGGCATAGGAACAGTCTCGCGTATCCGCCGGGGGCTTGTGGAGCGGATGACGGGAATCGAACCCGCGCTATCAGCTTGGGAAGCTGAAGTTCTACCATTGAACTACATCCGCACGTGGGCACCGCCGAAGCGGTGACCGGAACCGTGCCAGCATATCAAGCTCTCGCCGTTAGGCTGGCACTGTGCTGCTCTCCGATCGTGATATCAAGACCGAACTGTCGCTCGAACGCATCCGGATGGAGCCCTTTCACGAGGACATGATCCAGCCCTCCAGCATCGACGTGCGGCTGGACCGCTACTTTCGGCTCTTCGACAATCACAAGTACGCCTACATCGACCCGGCCGAAGACCAGCCCGAACTGACCCGCCTGATCGAGGCCAAACCGGGCGAACCGTTCATTCTGCACCCGGGCGAGTTCGTGCTCGGCAGCACCTACGAGCAGATCACCCTCCCCGACGACGTGGCGGCCCGACTCGAAGGCAAGAGCTCGCTCGGCCGCCTCGGCCTGCTCACCCACTCCACCGCCGGCTTCGTCGACCCAGGCTTCAGCGGCCACGTCACGCTCGAACTGAGCAACGTGGCAACACTGCCGATCAAACTCTGGCCCGGCATGAAAATCGGCCAGATGTGCTTTTTTCGCCTCAGCTCACCGGCCGAACGGCCCTACGGGTCCAGCCAATACGCGTCCCGGTACCAGGGCCAGCGCGGCCCGACCGCCTCACGCTCGTTCCAGAACTTTCACCGAACGGATGTCTCGGTCAGCCAAGCAGGCCATCCCGGCGCCTGACGCACCAACCACGCTCACGACGTGCCGACACCGCGCCAGCCGACACCGCGCCGGCCGACACCGCGCCAGTCTTAACACGCAGGACACACGCGCCCGGTAAAATCGAGCCATGACCGAGCAGCCTGCCCCCGCCTTCTCCGACGCGCTCGTGGCCGACGCGGCCACACCCGATTACCCGGGTCGTATGCGCCGATTCGGGCAGTTGGTGGGCACCTGGGCGGTGAAAGGGTCCCGCCTCGACGAAGTCACCGGGGACTGGGCGGAGCGCGAATTTTTGTGGCTGGTCGAATTCATCCTGGACGGCCGCGCGGTGCAAGACGTGGAACTGGTGGCCAACCCCGATCAGGCCACCGGCTTTGACAGCATCGCCACCGCGATTCGGGTGTACGACCCACACGCCGGAGCCTGGCGGGTCAGTTACATGGCCCCGACCCTGAACGAGTACTGCCACTTGGTGGCGACCCCGCACCGCAATGGCCTGCGCCAGGACGGCACTCGCACCGACGGCAGCCCGATCCGCTGGAAC
>JBBQYN010000371.1:0-2663 GCA_038208655.1 Actinomycetales bacterium | reverse complement strand
CGCGTGGACAGACTGGCTGCGCTGGCAGGTCATCCGCTCCAGCTCCTCCTACCTCTCCGGTGACTTCGTGGAGGCCAACTTCGACTTCTACGGCCGCACCCTCTCGGGCACCCCGCAGCTGCGCGAACGCTGGAAGCGCGGCGTCTCCCTCGTGGAGGGCGCGCTCGGCGAAGCCGTCGGCCGTGTCTACGTGGACCGGCACTTTCAGCCCACTGCCAAGGAGAGCATGGACGTGCTCGTGGGGTACCTCGTGGCAGCCTATAAAGAGAGCATCGAGACCCTCGACTGGATGACCGAGGAAACCCGCGGCCGGGCCCTCGACAAGCTGTCCAAGTTCACGCCCAAGATCGGCTACCCCGTGAAATGGCGCGACTACAGCTCGCTCGAGATCGTCGCCGACGACCTGCTCGCCAACGTGCAGGCCACCAACGACTTCGAATTCTCCCGCGAGCTCGGCAAGATCGGCAAGCCGCTCGACCGCGACGAATGGTTCATGACCCCGCAGACCATCAACGCCTACTACAACCCCGGCTTCAACGAGATCGTGTTCCCGGCCGCCATCTTGCAGTTCCCGTTCTTCGACGAGAGGCGCGACTCCGCAGCGAACTACGGCGCGATCGGCGCCGTGATCGGCCACGAAATCGGCCACGGCTTCGACGACCAGGGCTCCAAGTACGACGGCGACGGCCGCCTCATCGACTGGTGGACCGAAGCCGACAAAGCCGCCTTCCAGACCCGCACCGCCGCCCTGATCGAGCAGTTCACCGGCCTGGCCCCCAAGCAGATCCCCGAGCACACCGTGAACGGCGCCCTCACCATCGGCGAGAACATCGGCGACCTCGGCGGCCTCTCCATCGCGTGGAAGGCCTACCTGCTCTCCCTCGACGGCGCCGAACCCGCCGTCATCGACGGCCTCACCGGCGCCGAGCGGTTCTTCCTGAGCTGGGCGCAGGCCTGGCAGATGAAACTGCGCGACGAAGAAGCCATCCGCTTGTTGTCGATCGACCCGCACTCGCCCAACGAGTTTCGCTGCAACCAGATCGTGAGCAACATCGACGCCTTCTACGCGGCCTTCGGCGTGACCGAAACGGATGCCCTCTGGCTGGCCCCGGAGCAGCGCGTCACCATTTGGTAGCCATGCCCGCGCAGGAATCGCAGCGACGTTCCCGGCACCGGGAGGCCGCGAGCGGCGACCCGAACGGTCGCCACCGCGGTTCCGTCGCGCCGGAAACCTTCGGCCGCGGCTTCCAGACCCTCGGGGAACTCGCCATCGAGGGCGTGCAGGTCTCGGCCCGTGCCACCGACCTCGCCACCGGCCGGGTGCTGTTGTCCATCGACGACCACGTGGTGATGCCGCTGGCGAACGTGGGCACGGTGCTGCTGCTGATCGAGGTCGCCGCCCGGCTGCGCGACGCGGACTTCGGCGCCTACCCGATTCTGGACCGCACCACCGACGATGCCGTCGCCGAATCGGGGCTCTGGCAGCACCTGCAGGCCCCATCACTGCCGGCGGCCGACCTGGCCGTGCTCGTGGGCGCCACCCACGACAACCTCGCCATCAACGTGCTCATTCGCGCGGTCGGCCTGAACGCCGTGCGGGCCCGTGCGGAAGGGCTCGGCCTCACCCGCACGGTGCTGCTGGACCGGGTGCGCAGCGAACGCGGCCCCGACGACGCCCCCCAGCTCGCGGTCGGCAGCGCCAAGGAACTCACCTGGCTGTTCACCGCGCTGGCCCGCGGCGAAATCGTCGACGCCGACGTGAGCGCCCGGGTGCTCGGCTGGCTGTCGCTGGGCACCGATCTCTCGCTCGTCGCCGCCGCGTTCGGGCTCGACCCGCTCGCGCACCGCGAAGCCGACCACGGCCTGCTGCTGGTGAACTCCACCGGGTCGGGGGCGGGAGTGCGCAGCGAGACCGGGGTGCTGCGCGGGCCGCGCGCGGGCGTCACGTACTCGGTGTCGGTCACCTTCAGCGACGACAGCCTGCAGACGCGTCTCGCCGTAATTGACGGATGCCGCGCGGTCGGCCGAGACCTGCTGTCCTACGTGCACTGACCCCGGCTGACCCCGCCCGACCCCGCCCGACCCCGCCCGACCCCGCCCGAATCCTCGATTGATCAGCAAGGAGCTTGTATCCGCTACGTGCAGATTGTACTGTCCGCCGTGTTCGCCCTGATTTATGTCGTTCTCGTGGGGTACCTCACGGTGCGGGTCGAGGCCCGCGAACAGGGCGGAGTGCTCGATGCAGTGAACACGCTGGTGCGGGTCACCGATCCGGGTTCGCCCTGGCTGCTGCAGCTGGCGCTGGCGAGTATCACCGTTCTGCTGGCGTTCTGGTTTCTCTGGAGCATCCGCCACGGCCGCCGGCTACCCGCCGCAGCCGGGCTCGCGGTGCTGGTGCTCTGTGCCGGGTGGTTCGCGTTCGCCACCGAATACCCGCAAGCGTCGCTCATTGTGGTCTCGAGCGAGAGCCCGCTGCTGGAGTGGGCTCGAGCCGGCACGCTCAGCGCCGCCGTGCACACCCTGGGGGCGGTGTTGGTCGCGGCCATCGCGCTGTCACTCACCGCCAGCACGGTCAGGGGGCGCGGGGTCCGGTCTACTGATTAGCGCGCTCCCCGACTGCGGCGCGAGTCGCCGTCTCGAGCACGCGCCGGGCCCGGGTCGCC
>JBBQYN010000370.1:0-2689 GCA_038208655.1 Actinomycetales bacterium | reverse complement strand
CCTGCTGCGCGCCACCGTGTTCTCCCCCGATCTCGTGCACGCCGGACCGATCTACGCCAAGGTCATCTCCACGATGCTGGCCATTTTGGTGAACTGGCTCGGCAACCGGCTCTGGACCTTCGGGCACGTGCGGCAAAACCGCACCGTGCGTGAGGGCGTGGAGTTCTTCGCCGTGAGCCTGGTCGGCATGGGCATCGGGCTGGCCTGCCTGTGGTTCAGCCACTACGTGCTCGGGTACACCAGCGTGCTGGCCGACAACGTCTCCAGCAACGTGATCGGCCTGGGCCTGGGCGCGGTGTTCCGCTTCACGCTGTACCGCTACTGGGTGTTCGCGCCGCACCGTGCCGGGCCGCGCGCCTCGGCGCCCGGTGTTGCGCCGGTAACGGATGCCGCGGAATCCGTCCCGGAACTGGCCGCCAAGCCCTGACCCGTCGGTCCACGAACGGTCAGCGCTCGGTCCAGAACGCGGTCGTGTCACCCTGAGCCGACTGGCCCTGCCGGCGGGTGGCCATCACGGTGCGGGTGCGGTCCATTTGGTCTTGCAGCACCTGCTGCACGAGCGCGGCGCTGGGCACGTCTTTCAACACGAGCGGATGTTCCAGCCCCGAGTTGATGCGCACGTCACCGGAGCGAAAGGCCGACTGCAACCACGTCTGCCGCAGCGTCACGTCGTAGCCGCGGCTGTGCAGCAGCTCCTGCCGGGTGTGCACGAAGAAGCCGTGGCGAAAGATGACCCGCCGGCTGGTGAGCGTGTAGCGGCGGTTCAGCCAGAACACCAGCGGCAGCAGCCAGACCAGCAGCACGGCGCCGCCGGCACCGACCAGCAGGGCCAGGTTCTGCCACGGCTCGGGAAAGTTGCCGGCGTAGAAGCCGGTGGCGCCGCAGACGCCGAACAGCACCAGGGTCGGCAGAAACAGCACCCGGGCGTGCGGGCGCAGCCGGGCGATAATCTGCTCGGCAGGCGCGTCGGCACTCACCGGCGCGGAATCACCGGGTGCCTGCTGACCGGGCAGGCCGGCGGTTGTGTCGTTGCTGGTAGCCATAGTGTCCGTATTCTCTCACCGGTTGATCTGAACCTGCCGGTCAGTGCCGCAGGTGCGTCACATCGCCGGCGGCCACCGCGATGGGTTCGCCGTCGTTCTGGTCGGCGACCACGAGCCGGCCGAGCGTGTCAATGCTCGTGGCCCGGCCGATCAGGTCGGCGCCGCCGGGCAGCTCCACACGCACGGTCGTGTCGAGGGTGCCGCACAACTCGGTGACTTCGGCGTGCAGGCCGCTCGCCTCGGGGTCGGCTCCCGCGGCCAGAAAGCCGCGATACAACCGGAACAGTTCGGTCAGGTACCCGGCCAGCACGGCGTCGGGGCTGGGCGCCTGCCCGGTCACCAGCAGTAGCGACGTGGAGGTGAGGGTGGGCAGGTCGTGCTCGTCGAGGGACACGTTCAGGCCCGTGCCGATCACGATGCCGCTCGCGTCGGGCAGCAGTTCGGAGAGGATGCCCGACACCTTGTAGCCGTCGATGAGTACGTCGTTGGGCCATTTCAGGCTGACGGCGTGGTCGGGGTTTTCCTCTTCGCGCACCTCGGCGGCGGGCCGGGAGGCGGCTTCCCGCGCGGCGGCGGCCAGTCCCTCGGTCACGACGGACTGCACGGCGCGGGTCATGGCCGCGCCGGCCAGCAGCGGAAACCAGCCCAGCCGGTGCGAGGGAAGGCTCTGCCCGCCCGGCAGCGCCGGGCGCAGCAGCACCGAGATGGCCAGGGCCTTGCCGGTCGGGGCGAGCCAGGTGCGGCCCAGACGGCCACGTCCGCGGGTCTGGTTGTCGGTGACGACCACGGAGAGGTCGGGCCAGGCGGCGGCATCCGTGCCCGTGGCAGCGGAAACGAGCACGTCGTTGGTCGAGCCCGCCTCGGCGAGGTACTCGAAGTGACCGGCGAGGGCGCGACTGAGCGGGAAGTCGCCGGGGGCAAGGGCAGCGCGAGCACGGTCGGCGCGGGGAAGGTCCATGCGGCCATTCTGCCCCGGCCGCCGCCCGCGGGCGCGCGCCACGCCCGCCCGCGAGGGGTGTTGGTACAGTGGACCGGTGACTGAAAACACCCCCGACGCCGGCCCAGACCTGTACACGACGGCGGGAAAACTCGCCGACCTGAAGATGCGCTACCACGAGGCGGTCACCGCCAGCGGTGCCGCCGCCGTGGAAAAGCAGCACGCCAAGGGCAAGATGACCGCCCGCGAGCGGGTCGACCAGTTGCTCGACCAAGGCTCGTTCGTCGAGCTCGACGAGTTCGTGCGACACCGCACGGTGGGCTTCGGCATGGAGAACAAGCGCCCCTATGGTGACGCCGTCGTCACCGGCACCGGCCCCATCCACGGCCGCCAGGTGGCCGTGTACTCGCAGGACTTCACCATCTTCGGCGGCTCGCTCGGCGAGGTCGCCGGCGAGAAGATCATCAAGGTGATGGACCTCGCGCTGAAGACCGGGGTGCCGATCATCGGAATCCTCGACTCCGGCGGAGCCCGCATTCAGGAAGGTGTCGTGGCGCTGGGCAAGTATGGTGAGATTTTTCGCCGCAACACCGCCGCATCCGGTGTCATTCCGCAGATCTCCATTATCTGCGGCCCCGCGGCCGGCGGCGCGGTGTACTCCCCCGCCCTGACCGACTTCGTGATCATGGTCGACAAGACCAGCCAGATG
>JBBQYN010000369.1:0-2705 GCA_038208655.1 Actinomycetales bacterium | reverse complement strand
CGGCACGTTCACCGCCAACGCCGTGAGCACACTGACCAGGACCAACGCGATGAACGCGTGCAACTTGACCGAGATGATCAAGAACAGCAACAGGGCGACCGCGGCCGCCGCGATCAGGAGCATCACTGTGGTGCTGTATGCAGGGCTCATCGCTTCCATATCCCCACCCTGCCCACCGGCCGCGTATTCCGCAACAGCACTCCCCAGCCAACACTCCCGTCACACACCTGGGTATGTCGTCGCTCATCCGCCGCTCCTCCTCGCCCTGGGCGGGGTCGGGTTGCTGGCTTTCGGGGGCATCGCCTACCTGGACTACCGCCCCCGAGGCCAGGTTGCCTGTGCGTCGCCGAGGCCGCCCGGCACGCACCGGTTCGGTGAGCACGTCCTGCAGGTGTCCGCAGACGGGATCCGGGTGGCCGACGCCCTGGCGCGCGAAATCTTGCGTAGCGACGGACCGTTCTTTCTCTCCAGACCCGCCGCACCGTCCGGCGGCGGCCACCGTCCCGACCGTGCCGTGACGACGTCGTCGTCGGCGTGAGGTGCCACGGGCGGCAAGCATGGCCACCCACGCGGCCACCGGCAGGTCGCCGCCCAGAGACCAGCGGTACTCAACCTCGCGGCCGGTCCCTTTGTGCCGATTTTGGCAACCTGTTGGGCACCCCGTTCCGACGCGCCGCTGGGTGGCCAACGGGAAGATCTGTCGTGCCGATGCCACACGACGGTTTAAATGCAACAGTGCCCTCCCGGTTGAGTTGCGTAGCCTGGAGCAGCGGAGAATGATCGCAGAAGACAGTTTCGCCGCCTGCTATTGCCCTTGGAGACATGATGACCGTTGAACAAGTGGCGCCGGGCGTTCATCGCTGCGCAGACGGCATCGTGAACTGGTACATCGTCGAGGAAGGCGGTGAGTTGCTTCTCATCGACTCCGGTTGGCCTAATAGTTGGTCTCGCGTGGTCGCCGCGCTCGAGCAACTGGGTCGCCGTCCCTCCGACCTGCGCTCGGTGCTGCTGACGCACGGGCACGGCGACCACCTTGGTGCGGCTGAGCGAGTGCGCACTGAGTGGGGCACACCGGTGCGGGCGCGCGCCGAGGAGGTCGATCGGGTTCAGGGTCGGGAACGCGGCGGATCATCGTTCGCTCTTGTCCCGCATCTGCTGCCGCAACTGTGGAGGCCGTCGGCGTTCGGGTTCGTCGTGCACGCGACGCGCCATGGGTTCTTGACCCCGCGCTGGGTGAAGGAGGTCGAGCCGTTCGAGGATGGGAGGTCCTGGACCTGCCTGGTCGCCCTCGAGCCGTGGCGACGCCGGGCCACACCCGTGGTCACACCTCTTTCCTGCTCGAGGACCACGGTGTGCTTTTCGCCGGTGACGAGCTCGTCACCCTCGATGTCCTCACCCGGGAGCGCGGCCCTCGCCTGATGCCACCCGCAGTCAACGACGACCCGCAGGTCGCTCGCACGTCGCTGGCGCGGCTCGAGACGCTGCAGGCGGAGCTGCTGCTGCCCGGGCACGGCGACCCCTGGGCCGGTACTCCGGCCGACGCGGTCGCCGCAGCGCGTGCCGCCGACACACGCCGCTGACGGCGACACTGCCCGACATCAATGACCGAGCGTGCTCACAGCGACCAGAGCCCGACCACGCCGTCATCCGGACCGTACCCGCTGACAGCACTGGGAAACACTGAATTGGCGCAAGCGTCAGGTTGCCTGACGAAGGCGCGAGAGAACGACCCACGCCATTTTGAAGTGCTTATATTTGGGCGCTTCGGTTAAAACTTCGCGGATGGCCAAGAACCCGTTCAGTCCCACATTCGGAACGAGCCGAGAGTGTTGGTTGGCCGGGACGAGGTGCTGGACACGATTCGTGACTCCTTCGACGACGGGCCTCATTTCCCGGCCCGCACGGTGCTGTTCACTGGGGCGCGCGATGTTCGACTAAACCCAGCCGTGTGCGGCGGACGCGAGCCGGTTGGCGATTGATCGGCTCGAAGCCCGGTGAGCGCCCTCTCGTGTCGCGTGACGAAAGTGTGCTCATCTTTCGGTCGCCCTGCGCCGTCCCGATTGCCGAATGATCATCGGCACAAGCTTCAGGCGCGGTCGCGGCTGCTCGATAGAGATCGAATTTTGCTCCCCGGAATCCCGCAGGCCACGCCCGAGAAAATACCCCGGTGCCGGTGCCGCGACTGCTCTTGTGTCGATGCAGACTCGTTCCTCCGTATATCTGGGGTATACCCGCCCCCAGATCTGTTACGGAATGCGCGACCACCCTGAGTAATCTGCACGTGGGGTCTCGACCTGCCTCTTGACGTGCTGGTCGGGGACGAAATGGGCTCTGCTCGGGGTTCTGGATGCTGTCGTGATCAGTGCGGTGGCGCTGGCCGCGCCCGGTTGGCCCCTCGTCGCCTTTGTTGCTGTTGCGCTTGCGATATCGGCGGCTTCCGAGCGCTACATACCGACGCCACCGTGACCCGCGGTGGCTGGGAACCAAATGAGGGTCTGGGGCGTGACCGAACCTCACCCACACGTGTCTCACCCCCAGGGTGTGCCGTCACCGTGCGGGACCCAGGGATGGGCCCGTGCACGGTGACGGGGGCGGTGGCCTGGGTTAACGGCCGAGCCCGGTTTTGTCGACCTTGCGGTGGAACCGCATGCCGGCCACACCGCCGAGGATGGCAGCGAGCAACGTGATCAGCGCGACGGCGGCGG
>JBBQYN010000368.1:0-2706 GCA_038208655.1 Actinomycetales bacterium | reverse complement strand
AGAAAAACGTCGGCGAAGCCGCCGGAACCGAGGGCACGGATGTACGAGAAACCCGGCAGGTTCGGGGGCGTTGAGGGCAAACGACGAGCCATATCTGCCTTCCCGCATTCCGGTCCGGTGCGTATATCAAACGAGTGCCCCGGCGGTAGCGGCCCGGGGCGGTTCCTGCCAGTCTAGGCAGGCCACACGCCTTTTATACACCGGTTGGCGGGCAAAACGCGGCTCATCCGCCCCAGATGGGGGTCAGACGTCGGGGTTACCCGTGGTCACCTCGAGCACGTCCACCACGATGGCCGTCACGTTGTCGCGCCCACCGTTTTCCAGGGCCGCCTCGATGAGGGCCTGGACCGCATCCGCTGCCAGGGGGATGGACAGCAGAAAGTGCCGGATGCCGTATGCCGTGAGTTCTTTGGTGAGGCCGTCGGAGCAGATCAGCAGGCGCATACCCGGCTGCACCGGCAAAATTCGGTAGTCCGGAACGGGTGCTTCATGAAACCCGACGGCGCGGGTGATGACGTTGCTGTGCGGGTGAACCTCGGCTTCTTCGCGGGTGATTCGACCGGCGTCGACGAGTTCCTGCACGACGGAATGGTCGGTGGTGACCTGTTCCAACACACCGGAGGTGAGCTGGTAGACCCGGGAATCACCGATGTTGAACACAATCCACTGCGCCGACCCGTTCAGTTCGCCCAGGGCGACGCCGCTCACGGTGGTGCCGGTGCCCTGATCGGTGACGCCCTCACCGTGCGACATGTCGACTACGGCCTGACTCAGCGCCCGGTTGATGGATTCCGTGTCGGTGCTGTCGGCGGTGCTGAGTTCGGCGAGGCGGTTCACCACGGCTGCGCTAGCCACGTCTCCGGCGGAGTGACCGCCCATTCCGTCGGCCACGACGAACAAAGGTGCGGCGGCGAGCAGGCTGTCTTCATTGACCTCGCGGCGGTGACCCAGGTCTGTGGCCGCCGCCCAGGCCAGCGTAACGACCGAGGAGACCTGAACCAGGTCAATCGTGGTCTTGGTGGAGCTTTGACCGATGTGGGTCACGAGGAAGCCTTCCGACGGGGACATGCGGCACAGGAAAACGGTGGCCGCTCAGCCGAGGATCTCGATGAGGTTGCCGTCCCCGATATCCACAACTGTACCGGGCACGACGGCGAGCGACTGCCCGGCTCGCAGCCGGCGGGTACGGCCGTTCACCGGGGTGACGAAGGTTCCGTTAGTAGACCCCAGGTCGGTGACCACGACGCTGGCCCCGTCCTGACGAATTTCGAGGTGGGTTGAGGAGACGGCGCGGGTGGGTGCGGGCACCGGCAGCAGGACCGGGCTCGGCCCGCGCACGATGCGGGGAAGCCGGGGGTCTCGGCCCAGGTAGTAGAGCTGGTCCAGGGCCACCCGGGTTCCGGACGCGAGCCGAAAGGACCGGCGAGGCGGGTCTGGTGCCGGCCCCGTCTGCTGGAGCAGACCGGTGCCCCGCTCATGCCACGGCCCGGTCGCGGTGACGACGAGGACCGTGTCCCCGACCAGGTGGGCGGCCATCCCGCCGGCGGGCCCGCCCGGCAGGCTCAGCACGGTGTCGGAGAGCGGGTCCGCGTCGTCCGGGTCCACGTCGTGCGTGTTCGCGCCCGCGCGGGCCTCAGCTCTGGCGTCGGCATGCCCGCCGGAGTCTACGGCGGCCGGGTCCCAGAACAGGGAACCGCCCGTGACGGTGCCGCGGACCACCGGGCGGCCGCGCCCGAGAGTGACCGGGCCCTCGACGGCGGTCATCGGCGCGGCCGCAGAGCCGATGACGATGCCGGTCACCGAACGAAAATCCGCCAGCAGCCACGGCCGAATACCCCGGTCGTGAAAACGGCGCGCGCCGCCCACCGAGAACACATCGGCGACGACGTCGCCCCGCGCCACGACAGAGAGGAGAACCCCGTCACCGGGCCGGCCGCGCGGCGCGGCCGCGTCCGTGGCCCCGGAACGCACCGGAACGATGACGAGAAAGCTGGGCACCAGGTCGGGTCCGGCCACGGGCAACAGGGCGATGAGGGATTCCAGCTGCACATCGGGCTCGGCGATCCACTCGGTCAGCCGGTGCACGACGCTGCGGGCCGTGCCGGCCGGTACCGCGGCGAGGAAGGCCCGGCCCACGACGAAGGTCCACGGCGCGGATTCGAGCGTCGACTCGGCAACGACAACGCGTCCCTCCGGCATGCCCCCAGTCTACCGCCCGGGGCCGGGCCCGGCTGGCTGACGAAAACCGGGCGCAGCGCTGGATGATGCTCAAAACATCCGGTTTTCGCGCGGCTGCGGCTGTTCCAGCCGGTTCTCGTGACGGCGGGCGGACCGGGGGCCGGGTCAGTCCGGTGGCACCATGAAGGCCCACTCGGGCAGCCGACCCGAGCCGAGCATCTCGTTCAACAGCAACGCCATGCTGTACTCGGGATCAACCAACAGAGCCTGTTCGAGGAACAATCCCGCCACGGTGCCCCGTCCCAACGCCCACGACAACCAGGCCAGCATGCACAGCGGTGCTGGTCTGGTGGACTTCGGGGCGAGGGCCACGAGACGTTTGAGCACGGTGATGCCGGACAGACAACGCTCGAAATCGGGACGATCCCGGCAGGTGCCGATCAGACGGGAGCCGATCTGCCACGCCTGGGCCCGCTTGGCCTGGGTCTCGGCGCGTGCCGCACGCAGCGCGCACATCGATCCGTCGTC
>JBBQYN010000367.1:0-2708 GCA_038208655.1 Actinomycetales bacterium | reverse complement strand
GCCCCCACCCCCCCCCCACCCCCACCTTTACCCCAAAAAACCCGGTTAAAATGGGGCAAAACGGTGTGTCCGGGGGTTTTATTTGGGGGTTTTTGGGGGGGGGGGGGGGGGGGGTGAGTCGAGGCGGGGGCTACGCGGCGTTCTTGGCGAGGAGCCAGGCCAGCAGGGCCTTCTGGGCGTGCAGGCGGTTCTCGGCCTCGTCCCAGATGATGCTCTGCGGGCCGTCGATCACGTCGGCGGTCACCTCGAAGCCGCGATCGGCGGGAAGGCAGTGCAGAAAGTGCGCGTCGGGGCGCGCGAGCGCCATCAGTTCGGCGTCGACGCGGTACTGGCTGAACTGCACCAGGCGCGAGGACTTTTCTTCTTCCTTGCCCATCGACACCCAGGTGTCGGTGATGACCACGTCGACGCCGGCAACAGCCTCGGCGGGGTCACGGAACAGGGTGACCGATCCGCCGGTCTGCGCGGCGATGGCCGTGGCATCCGCTACGACGGCATCACTCGGCGAATACTCTTCGGGCGAGGCGATGCGCACGTGCATGCCCGCGGTCGCACCGGCCAGCAGGTAGGACTGCGCCATGTTGCAGGCGCCGTCGCCGAGGAACGCCAGGGTGAGGCCCTTCAGTTCGCCGCGGTGCTCACGAATGGTGAGCAGATCGGCGAGCAGCTGGCAGGGGTGAAAGTCGTCCGACAGGGCGTTGACGACGGGAATCGTGGTGCCGAGCGCCATCTCTTCGAGACCGGCCTGGCCGTAGGTGCGCCAGACGATCGCGGCCACCTGGCGCTCAAGCACGCGTGCGGTATCGCTCGCGGTCTCCTTACCGCCGAGCTGGCTGCTGGCCGTGGCGATGATCAGCGGGCTGCCGCCAAGGTCGGCGATGCCGACCGCGAACGACACGCGGGTGCGGGTCGATGACTTGTCGAAGATCACGGCGACGGTCTGCGGTCCTTCGAGCGGACGCACCGCGAATCGGTTTCGCTTCATCTCCAGGGCCAGATCGAGGATCTCGGCCTGTTCGGCCGGAGAGAGGTCGTCGTCGCGCAGGAAATGGCGGGTCACGGTGATCACTTTCGTTGGGTCATGCATGAATCTGCACTCAGAGATAGAACATCACAGAAAGATAATGTGAAGCTCCCAGCCTAGGGGCACGGCGACACCGCGGCACCGCCAGCGGGTCTGGCACGGGACGTCTGCCCGCGGGCCGTGCCCGAGGGGCGTGACGAGGCGCCGTTTCCGGGCGCCAGCGTCGGGCGCGTATCCCGGCGGCCTCACGGCGGCACCGGCCGGGCAGCGGATGCCTACGAAGCGCTCGCTGCGTCGGCCGCCAGCTGCGCCGTCACCGCGTTCAGGGCCCGCCCGAACCGGAGCCCGAACACGACCAGTTCCGCGTCTCCCACGATCAGGGGCGGAGCCAGCCGGATCGTGGACGCATTGGGCGCATTCACTATCAGGCCTTCCGCGAGGGCCGCCGCTGCAAGCTGCGCGGCCACCGGCTGCGTCAGCGCGATGCCCACGAGCAGGCCACGCCCGCGCGCCCCGCTGATCAGCGGCGACTTGTACCCGGCCACGATCTGCCGCACCTGCTCGCCGCGGTGCCGGGCGTTGTCGACCAGGCCGTCGCGTTCAATGACCGACAAGACCGCGTTCGACCCGGCCGTGACAAGCGGGTTGCCGCCGTACGTCGACCCGTGCTGCCCGCGCTGAAACAGCTGCGAAGCGGGCCCGAAGGTGATCAACGCACCGATGGGCAGACCGCCGCCGAGCCCCTTGGCCAGGGTGATCGCATCCGGTTCGATGTCGAACTGCTGAAAGGCGAACCAGGACCCGGTGCGGGCGACGCCGGTCTGCACTTCGTCGAGAATGAGCAGCACACCGTGCTCGGTGCAGAGCTCGCGTGCCCGCTGCAGAAACCCGTCGGGCAGGTCGATGACGCCGGCCTCACCCTGCACGGGCTCGAGGAACAGCGCGGCGACGGTGTCGTCGACGGCCGCTTCGAGGGCCGCGAGGGTCGGCGCAATGTGCTCGACGCCGCCGGGAACGGGCTCAAACGGATGCCGCATGGCCGGTTTGCCCGACAGCGCCAACGCTCCCATGGTGCGCCCGTGAAAGGACTCCGTCAGCGTGAGAATGCGGCTGCGCTGCGCGCTGGTGTTCAGCCGGGCCAGCTTGAACGCGGCTTCGTTGGCTTCGGTGCCGGAGTTGCAGAAGTACACCCGGCCGGCCGTGCCGGCACCGGTGAGCCGGAGCAGCCGCTCGGCGAGGTCGAGCTGCGGCGCCGAGGCGAAGTAATTCGACACGTGCATGAGCGTTTCGACCTGCGCGGTCACGGCCGCGACCACGTCGGGGTGTGCGTGGCCGAGGGCGTTCACGGCGATGCCGCCGAGGAAGTCGAGGTATTCCACGCCGGAGTCATCCCACACGTAGCAGCCGGATCCCCGCACGAGCAGGGCGAGCGGAGGCGCAAAGACACCCATCATGGTGTCGGCGTAGCGGTCCTGCCAGGCCGCGGGGGCCGGGGCCGTCGCAGCCGAAGTCGGCGTCGTAGGCGGAGCTGCTGCGGCCGGGAGCGTCGCCGTGCTCGCGACAGCCGCCGCGGTGTCATTCAAGTTCGTCATGCGGGTACTACCTCCGTGCCGATGCCGCTTCCGGTGAAAATTTCGAGCAGGATCGAGTGCGGCACTCGCCCGTCGATGATGGCCGCCTTGGC
>JBBQYN010000366.1:0-2741 GCA_038208655.1 Actinomycetales bacterium | reverse complement strand
CGAAAAGGGTGAGTTTCACGCGCGGGTGCGGCAGGCCTTTCTCGAACTCGCCGCCGCGGAGCCGAACCGGTTCCTGGTGCTGAACGCCGCCGCATCCGTGCCCGAGATCGCCGCGCAGATTCAGGCGCGCGTCACCGCGCTGCTCTAACGCCGACCGCTACCGCTCCCCACCGACTGTCATGTCGAAAAGTTTCAGCTGACAGCCCGGCACCCCGTGTGGGGCCGGTCGTCGGCTGCCCACTGCAGTTTATGGACAGGGACTGGGCCCGGCGCCGCCCCGCGCGGTGCGACTGTCAGCCTGCACCGGTACCCTTGACCCATGGCAGTGTGGGAAGACCTGACGGGGCAAGACGCGGCCATCGAGATATTTCGGGCGGCGGCCGAACGGCCGACGCCCGGGGCGGAGTCCGCGTCGATGACGCACGCCTGGCTGATCACCGGGCCGCCCGGATCCGGCCGCTCCAACCTCGCGTTTGCGTTCGCGGCCGCCCTGCTCAGCCCCGGCACGCCCGACGGCGACCTGGCCGCGCTGCGCCAGGTGAACGCCCGCACCCACCCCGACCTCACGGTGCTCGCCACCGAGGGCGTGATCATCAAGATGGACGCCGTGAAAGAGGCCGTCGCGCGGTCGCAGTACTCGCCGTCGGCCGGCCGGTACCGGGTCGTGGTCGTGGAAGACGCCGACCGTATGGTGGAGCGCACCTCCAACGTGCTGCTCAAAGCCCTCGAGGAACCGCCCGAGCGTACGGTCTGGATTCTCTGCGCGCCCAGCGAAGCCGACCTGCTGCCCACCATCCGCTCCCGGGTGCGCACCGTGCGGCTGCGGGTGCCAAGCATCGAGGCCGTCGCCGACCTGCTTGTGCGCCGCAACGGCATCGACCCCGACATCGCCGAACTGTCGGCCCGGCTGGCGCAGAGCCACATCGGCATGGCCCGCCGGCTGGCCACCAACGACGACGCCCGGGACCGCCGTGAGGAAACCCTGCGCACGGCCCTGGGCATCCGCTCGATCTCGTCGGCCGTGAACGCGGCCGCCCGGTTGCTGGCCATCGCCGGCGACGACGCCAAGGCCATCACCCTGCAGCGTGACGCCGAGGAACGCGCCGGGGTGCTGCACTCCCTCGGCGTGGAGGTGGGACAGGCCGTGCCGCCGGCGCTGCGCAGCCAGATAAAGGCCCTCGAAGACGACCAGAAACGCCGCGCCACCCGCAGCCTGCGCGACGGCATCGACCGCATTCTGGTCGACCTTGCCTCGCTCTACCGTGACGTGCTCATGGTACAACTGGGCCGCGAGCACACCGTGATCAACCGGGAGTTGCAGTCCGAGCTGCACACCGCCGCGGCGTGCAGCGATCCCGCAGCAACGGTCGCCACAATGGACGCGATCGCGATCGCACGACGCCGCATCGAATCCAACGTGGCGCCCGCCCTGGCGTTGGAGGCCATGCTGGTGTCGGCGATTCGGCGTGAGGCCGTGCCGGTGTACGCCCGCTAGCCCGGCATCCGCTGCCTCCACCCGTTCAACCCCGTTCACAGTCGTTCACAGTCGTTCACAGCATGAGGAGTCACCGGTGAGAAAACCCTTTCGTCTGGCCATCGTCGCGGTCGTCGCGGTGGCCGCCCTCGCGCTGAGCGCCTGCACCGCCACGCTCACCGCGCCGCCGACCACGTCCACGCCCACGGGGGAGACCGTGGCGGGCGCACTGGACCCCTTCTACAGCCAGGTGTTGCAGTGGGAGAACTGCGGCGACGGCATGCAGTGCGGCACGGCCACGGCGCCGCTGGACTGGAACGACCCCGCCGCCGGAGAGATCGACCTCGCCGTGGTGCGCCACCCGGCCACCGGCGACCGACAGGGATCGCTGCTGGTCAACCCCGGCGGACCCGGCGGGTCCGGCTACGACTTCGTGCTCAACAGCGTGGACTTCGCCACCGACGCCGAGCTGCAGGCCGGCTTCGACATCGTGGGCTTCGACCCGCGCGGGGTGGGCCGCTCCAGCGCGGTGAGTTGCTACGAACCGGCGCAGATGGACGAATACCTCTACGGCCTGGCCGATAACGAGCGCGGCAGCGACGCCTGGATCGCCGAACTCGAAGCCGACTCGGTCGCGTTCGGTGAGGCCTGCGCGGCCAACACCGGCGCACTGCTGGGCAACGTCGATACCGAGAGTGCCGCCCGCGACCTCGACCTGCTGCGCGCCGTGCTCGGCGACGAGAAACTGAACTACCTCGGCTTCTCCTACGGCACCTACCTCGGCGCCACCTACGCCAAGCTGTATCCCGACAAGGTCGGCCGGCTCGCCCTCGACGGCGCGCTTGACCCGTCATCGAGTAACTTCGAGGTCACCCGCACCCAGGCCGTCGGCTTCGAAAACGCCCTCAAGGCGTACCTCACCGACTGCCTGGCCGGCACCGAGTGCCCGTTCACCGGTACCGTCGATCAGGGTATGAGCACGGTCGGGGCGCTGCTGGCATCCGTTGACGCCAGCCCGATTCGGGCAACGGATGGCCGTGAGCTCGGCTCCAACTCTCTGCTCACCGCCATCATCTACCCGCTCTACCAGGCCACCGCGTGGCCGCAGCTGAGCGCCATGTTCGAGGAGACCATGTTTGGCGGCGCCGACATCGCGTTCCAGTTCGCGGATGGCTACAACGGCCGCGCGGCTGACGGTACGTACAACGACAACTCGACCGAGGCGTTCCTCGCCATCAACTGCATCGACTACGCCTACGACGACGAC
>JBBQYN010000365.1:0-2752 GCA_038208655.1 Actinomycetales bacterium | reverse complement strand
CGGGCGAAGCCCTCGTCGAGGGAGACCTGTGGGGTCCACTGCAGGTCGGCGCGGGTGCGCCGCTGGTCGAACCAGTGCGCCGTCGAGAGCTGCTCGGCCAGGAACCGGGTCATCGGCGGTTCGTCGCTGCCCGGCCGCAGTGCCCAGGCCCGTTCGATGACCGAGCCGGCGGCCCGGGCGACGGATGCCGGCACCCGCCACGCCGGGGCCGGCACGCCCGCCGCCAGGCACATGCCCCCCAACAGCTCGGCGACCGGACGCGGTTCCCCGTTGCTGATCACGTACGCCTGGCCGTGCACGGCGTCGACGCGTTCGAGGGCGCTGCGAATGGCCGTGGCGGCGTTGTCGACGTAGGTCGAGTCGATCAGCGCCGCGCCGTTACCGAGCAGCGGCAGCCGTCCGGCGCGGGCGCGTTCCACGATGCGGGCCACCAGCTGGGTGTCGCCGGGGCCCCAGACCAGGTGCGGGCGCACCGCCACGACGCGCAGGTCGGCGCTGTCGGCGGCGAGGGCGAGCAGTTCCGCGCGTGCCTTCGTGCGGGCGTAGTCGCCGCGGGCGTGGCTGGGATCGGCCGGGGCCGCGTCGCTGCCCTCCAGCGAGACGCCGGCGTGCGCGACGGACGGCGAAGAGATGTACACGAACCGTGCTACCCCCGCCTGCCGGGCGGCGTCGAGCAGCACCCGGGTGCCGCCCACGTTCACCGTCTCGAACTCGGCCGGGTCGCCGGCGAGCGAGACCTTCGCGGCCAGGTGCACGATGGCGTGCATGCCCACGGCGGCCGCTGCGACGTGAGCGGTGTCGGTGATCGAGCCCAGGGCATCCGTCACACCGGGCACGCCCGAGGGACGGCGCTGCAGGCAGGTCACCTCGTGGCCGGCGGCGAGAATTTCGACGGCCACGGCGCGGCCGAGAAAACCGCTGGCGCCGGTGATGAGCACCCGCATCGGGGTGTCGGCCGGCGTGCTCCTCTGCGGCCCGGCGGCCTTGCCGGCGGCGGTCACGGCTTGACCATGCGGCCGCCGGCGAGGATGCCGGTGGCCCAGCGGGAGAGCCGGCTGCGGTCGATCTTCGAATTGTGGCGGATGTCGGTGGGCAGTCGCGGCACCACGAGGACGGCGGCGATCGAGGGGCCGCCGGCGTCGGCGACGGATGCGCGCACGGCGGCCGCGAGGCCGGCCTGCGCGAGCCCCACCCGGCGCGCCGGCTGCACGGTCTCGACGACCGCGACGAGCTGCTGGGTGCCGAGCGGTCCGACTCCCACCACGGCCGCGCGGGACACCACGGGCACGCCTTCGATGCGCTGCTCCGGACCGACCGGGGTGACCACGCCGGCCGCGGTCACGATGATGTGCTGCATGCGACCCTCGACCCAGAGCCGCGCGTCAGCGTCCAGGTGGCCCACATCGCCGGTGCGGTGCCAGCGTTCCCCCGCAGGCGCGCCCCGTTTGGACAGCCGGTCGGTGGACCAGAGCCGGTCGTAGTGGTCTTTCACGTGCGGCGCCGACACGATGATCTCACCGGTCACGTGCGGCTGTTCCGAGAGCTCCCCGGTCGCGACCCCCTGGGCGTCGAGGGCGCTGATGCGGATGCGCGTGGTCGCCGTGGCCCGGCCGACACAGACGCCGCCGGGCCCGGCCGCACCGACGCCCGTGGGCCCGGATGCCGACTCGGAGGATGCCTCGCCGTCGGCCGGGGCCTCGTGTTCGGTGCTGGCGGCGCGGATTCCCTCGAGCGTGATGTCGGCCATCAGCAGGCCTTCGGTCATGCCGTACGGGGTGTGCGCGGTGGCTTCCGGCATCAGCCGGGCCGCGGCGGCGAGCAACGGTTCGGAAACCGGGGCTCCTGCGGAGAGGAAGCTCTGCACGCCGGCCAGCGCGGTGTGGTCGGCCGCGGTGAGGGTGGCGGCGGTGGCGACCACGTTGGCGAGGGCTGCGGGTGAGAGAAAGACCACGGTGGCGTCGATCGCGGCCACGGCCGCCGCGACGGCGGTGGCCGTGAGGGTCTTCGGCGCGGTGACGTCCATGTCGGGCGTGACCGATCGTGCGCCGAGCGCGGGGCCGAGCAAGGCGAACGGGGCGAACCCGGCCACAAGGCCGGTGCCGCGGCCCACGCCGTACTGGGCAAAGAGCGCGTAGCTCACCTTTGAGAGCTGATCGTGGGTGTACACGACGCCCTTGGCCGGTCCGGTGGAGCCGGAGGTGAACAGCACCGCCGCGGTGTCGCTCGGGGCCGGTTCGGCGGGCAGCTGGGCGCCGGCGGCGCTGCCACGGGCGATCAGGTCGGCGAGGGTGTACTGCACGCCGAGAGATCGGGCGACGGCCGCGGGAAAGCGAGCCGTGGCGATCTTCTGGCCGGGCCAGCCGAGCGCACGGGCGGCCATCAGGCCGGGAGCGGCGCCGATGACGTGGTCGGGGCGGGCGCCGCGCACGGCACGGGTGAGCCCGCGCAGGCCGAGACCGGCATCCGCTACGACGACAATGGCGCCGATGCGCACGCAGGCGTAGAGCACAGCGGTGAGGTCGGCGCTCGGGGGCACCAGCAACGAGACCCGGTCACCGGACTTGACGCCGATGCTCACGAGTCCGGCGGCGATTTCGCGTACCCGACGGGACAGCAGCCGCCAGGTGACGGTGCGCGGGTCGCCCCCGGAGGCCGGTTTCATGTCGACGAGGGCGGTCTCGTCGCTGTCGGAAAGCTCGTCGAGGTAGTGCCAGAGCGGTCGGTACGCGATCTCCGGCGCGGGGGCGGCTGC
>JBBQYN010000364.1:0-2758 GCA_038208655.1 Actinomycetales bacterium | reverse complement strand
GACGGTTCGACCGTGCTCGTCATCGCGGCCTTTATGGTGGACTTTCTGGTGCGCATCGTGGCCATCATCGTCGTTCCCCGCAACCGCCGCCCCATGTCGGGCATGGCCTGGCTGTTGGCCATCTTCTTTCTGCCCTACGTGGGCGGGCTGCTGTTTCTGCTGATCGGCTACCGCACCCTGCCCAAGAAACGGCTCGCCCAGCAGGCCGAAATCAACCAGTTCATCCTGGACAGCACCGAGGGCATCGACCTGGTGCGCCGGGACACCGTCTGGCCGGGCTGGCTCGAATCCGTTGTGGAACTCAACCGCAACCTCGGTGCGATGCCGCTCGTGGGCGACAACAGCGCCCGACTGTTCGGTGAGTATCAGGCCAGCCTCGACGCCATGATCGCCGACATTGACGCGGCCGAACGCTACGTGCACGTGGAGTTTTACATTCTCGCGCTCGACACCACCACCGCTCCGTTCTTCGACGCGATGGAGAACGCGGTGCGGCGCGGCGTGAGCGTGCGTGTGCTGATGGACCATATCCAGTCGATGCGGCAGAAGGGCTACCGCAAAACCAAGGCCCGCCTCACGGCCGCGGGAGTCAAGTGGGAAGTCATGCTCCCGCTCAAGCCGCTGCAGGGCAAATGGCAGCGCCCCGACCTGCGCAATCACCGCAAGCTACTGATCGTGGACGGCACCGTGGGGTTCATGGGGTCTCAGAACATCATCGATCGCTCGTATAACAAGCGCCGCAACATCCGTCGTGGCATGAAGTGGAAAGACCTCATGACGCGGGTCGAGGGCCCCATCGTGGCCGGTCTCAACGCGATCTTCATCACCGACTGGTACAGCGAAACCGATGAGCTGCTCACCCGCGACGTCGAACCGGTGCACGCTCGACCCCTCACCGACGCCCTCGACTGCCAGGTCGTGCCCAGCGGCCCCGGGTTCAAGGGCGAGAACAACCTGCGGCTGTTCCTGGCCCTGCTCTACTACGCGCGGGAACGCCTCATTATCACCAGCCCGTACTTCGTGCCCGACGAGGCCATGATGTATGCCATCACCACCGCCACCCAGCGGGGCATCCACGTGGAACTCTTCGTCTCCGAGATCGGTGACCAGGCCGTCGTCTACCACGCGCAACGCTCCTACTACGAGGAGCTGCTGCGTGCCGGGGTGCATATTTACATGTTCAAATCGCCCTACATTCTGCACGCCAAGCACTTCACCGTCGACGACGAAGTCGCCGTGGTGGGCTCAAGCAATATGGACCAACGATCCTTCAGCCTCAACATGGAGGTGTCGCTCATGGTGCGTGGCCGCTCCTTCGTTCAGGAGATGCGAGAAGTCGAAGACGGCTACCGTGCCAACAGCCGCGAGCTCACCCTCGCCGAGTGGGAGAAACAGCCGCTGCGCTCGACCATCCTCGACAACCTCGCCCGCCTGACCTCGGCCGTGCAGTGACGCCGCGGCGCCCGCCGAACCTGTCCGACCCGGTGGCCCAGGGCCTGCGGCAGCTGCACGCCGACCTGGAATCGCTGCACGAGGGCACCCTGCCCAGCTACATTCCCGAGCTCTCCCGCGCCGACCCGAACCTGTTCGGCATCGCAGTGGCCACGCCCGACGGGCAGGTGCGCACTGCCGGTGATGCCACCACGCCGTTCACGATCCAGTCCATTTCGAAACCGTTCGTGTACGCGCTGGCACTGGCCGACTGGGGCATGGACGCCCTGTTGCAGCGCGTGGGCGCCGAACCCAGCGGTGAGGCGTTCAACGCGATCAGCCTCGAAGAAGGCACCGGCCGGCCCGACAACCCCATGGTCAACGCGGGCGCGATCGTGACGACGTCTCTGGTCGAGGCGACGGATGCTGCGCACCGGTTTGAGCGCATCCGCTCACTGCTCAGCCGCTTCGCCGGTCGAGAGCTGCAGCTCGACGAAGAGGTGTTCGCCTCGGAGTGGCGCAGCGCCGACCGGAACCGGGCCTTGGCCTACCTGATGCGCAACGCCGGGTCGCTGACCGCCGACGTGGACGACACCCTCGAGGTGTACTTCAAACAGTGTTCTCTACTGGTGAGCACAACGGACCTGGCCGTGATGAGCGTGACCCTCGCGGCCAACGGCGTCAACCCGCTCACCGGGGACGCCGTGGTCACCCCCGACGTGGCACGGCACGTGCTGACCATGATGGCCACCTGCGGGCTCTACGACTACTCCGGCGAGTGGATGCTTCGGGTGGGCATGCCCGCCAAGAGTGGCGTCTCGGGCGGGCTCATCGCGGCCAGCCCCGGCCAGTTCGGGGTCGGACTGTTCAGCCCCCTGCTGGACTCCCGCGGCAACAGCGTGCGCGCCGTGCAGGCCTGCCAGCTGCTCAGCGACCGCTACGAACTGCACGCGCTCGCGCATCCCGACGAGTCCGAACCGGTGGTGCGCCCCGTCGCCGAGGTCGACCGGGCGCTCGCGGCGGCCGGGACGCCGCCGTCCGAGCCGGGAACCGAGGTGGTGACGGTGCAGGGTGACCTGATGTTCGCATCCACTCAAACACTGCTGCAGCACCTGCTGCGGCTGGTCGACGCCCGCGGGGCCGATTTGCAGGTACTGGTGCTCAACCTCGACCGGGTCACCCGCCTGCACCGGGTGGGCTGGGGCATTCTCACCCCGGTGCTGCGCCAGCTCGCCGAGAGCGGTGTGGCGATCCTGCTCGTGGACGGCGCCCGCCGGTCGCTGCTCGACTCGGTCGCAGAGTTCGCCGCGCTGCCGGAGGCTCTCGC
>JBBQYN010000363.1:0-2768 GCA_038208655.1 Actinomycetales bacterium | reverse complement strand
CTCAGCTAGCCACGAGCCGACCTTACCCCGCGTTCTGCGCGAGGCGCTGCAACCTGTTCGGGGGCCATTTGCCCGTCCCACTGGCCCAGATCGAGAGCTATGCTCATAATCGCCGACGGACGGGGAGCCTCAAAAAGTCCGGGAATCTCGGCGTGAGAACGGCGCATCGCACGATTCCCCGATAGTCGGTTCTGGAGGACCCATGTCACGCCACATCATCCAGCACACATCACGCCCGCACCGGCGCATGTCATCGCGAGGCCGTTTCACCGCTCCGGGCCTGCTGGCGGCGGCCGGTCTGCTGGCTGGAATCGCGGTGATCGGCATTCCCCTCGAGTCCGCTCAGGCGAGTGAGCGCGGATGCAGCACCCCGCACTCGGACTACGCGCATGACGCAGCCGCCAGTCAGGGCAGCGAGCGTCATGGCCGGGCATCGGCGCGGCCGCGCTACGCTCCGGCGCCGACAACCACGACGCCGGAGCCTCTGAGCCCCGACGTGGTGGTGCCCGACCCCGCCGAGCCCATGACCGAGCCGGTCGTTGAGCCCGTGATCTCGGTTCCGGGCGCGACCGTGCGCTCCGAGGTCACCGGCGCTGAGGCCGTCAACGCCGTTCTGCCGCCCTCCGAACCGCTCAAGACGGTGCTGGATGTCCTCGTCCCGGCTCCGGGCACGGCGACGGCTGCCCTGGTCGCGGGGTTCCCCACGGCGATCAGCGTCGCGCCGGATTCCCAGATTCGCGACTCCGAACTGAATTTGCAGGAATCGGCCCTGATTGCACGCCTGACCGCAGCGTCGTCACTCGGTTCAGAGGACATAATCGCCCACTTCGCCGCGAGCCTCAGCGCGCTGGGCTTGAGCGGCACCCCCGCAGTCACGACGGGGGGAAATACCGTGCAGACCTTCTATCGGGGTAATGACTCCGTGGTGGTCACCGTCGACTCCGCAGTGCAGGGGAGCCAGTACTCCCTGGTCGGCACATTCAGCCTGCCGGGCTAGCAGCGCCGGTCCAGCACCGCCAGGCCCGCACGGGAAGGTTCTATGTATATCTCGTTCTCTGACCGGGGCGGTCGCTCCGATGGCCCGGAGCCGAACTTGGCCGCCGGCAAAACGGGGGCCAAGGTCTCCTCCGTGGTCATCGCCCTCGGGGTGGTCAGCATGCTCACCGACATCTCATCCGAGTCGGTGGCGGCCATTTTGCCGCTGTACCTCACGAGCGTGCTCGGGCTGTCCACCGTGGCGTACGGTGTCATCGACGGGTTGTATCAGGGGGTCAGCGCCGTCGTACGGATCGCCGGCGGCTATGCCGCCGATCGTACGGATCAGCCCAAGTGGGTGGCGTTCATCGGGTACGCCCTGTCTGCCGTGGCGCGCATCGGACTGCTCGTGGGGAGCGGGTTCGCGGTGATCAGCGCCGTGGTGACCGTCGACCGCCTTGGCAAGGGGCTGCGCACGGCGCCTCGGGATGCGCTCATCACGGCGGCCTCGTCGCCGCAGAACCTCGCCCGGTCCTTCGGCACGCACCGTATGCTCGACACCATCGGTGCGGCCATCGGTCCGCTCCTCGCCTTCCTGGTCTTGTTCTTCATCCCGTCGGGGTACACCGCCGTGTTCGTGCTGTCGCTGGCCTGTGCATTCTTCGGCTTGGTCATTCTGGGGCTGCTGGTGCCGAATCTCGGTCGGGCGGGCTCAGCGCAGCGTGGTGTCGGCGTGAGCCTCGGGATGTCGGCGACTGTGGCGGGGTCGGCCCTGCCGCGGCCGGCTTTTCGGTGGCGGCACCTTGCTGATCCGCGGCTGCGCCGGCTGTTGGCGGTGGCCGGCGTGTTCGGCCTGCTCACGGTCGGGGACGGTTTCATCTATCTGGTGCTCCAGGCCCGCAGCGACTTCGCGGCGGCCTGGTTTCCGCTGCTGTACGTGGGAACCAACGTGGTCTTCCTGGTCTGCGCGGTGCCGCTCGGACGTCTCGCCGACCGGGTCGGCCGGCTGCGGGTGTTCATCATCGGCCACGGGGCGCTCCTGGCCGCGTACATCTGTGCGGCGCTGCCTTTCGCGGGCGTCGTCGCCACGGTGGGGTGCCTGGCCCTGTTGGGCGTGTTCTACGCTGCCTCCGACGGGGTTTTGGCGGCCCTGGCCGCCCAGTACACCCCGGCTGGCAGTACGGCGAGCGGCATCGCGGCGGCGCAGACCGTCGTCGCCCTGGCCCGTTTGGTGGCCTCGACCGGCTTCGGTCTGCTCTGGTTCACGGTGGGACCCCAGACGGCCATGATCATCGTGGCGGCCGTGCTCGCCGTGGCCATCCCGGTCGCGATGCTGTTGCTGCGCGCCCAGCTCGCCCGACCCGCGGGGCCGATCGTGCCCGCGACGAAAACGTCGCCGTGACCACTCGCGCGCGGTGGTTGCTGGTGGCTGTGATCGGCGTGCTCCTGCTCGGGGGAGCCGCCCTGTACGCGGTCTCCGCGTTCACCGCGGCGTCCCGCGCCGAAAACCGGCCCAGCGCGGTGCAGACCCGCGCCCCAGAGCAGCAGGACAGCCTGTTCGGTGACGACCCACGGGTGGTGTTTCGCAACACCGCGATCGGGGAAGGGTACGGCCTGGTGGCATCCGTTCCTCTGGACGACCCGACCGGAGCGCGCACGGTCAGCGATGAGGCCTGTGATCGGGTGTATTCCACCCAGCAGTACCTGATGTGCTTGCGCATCGACCGTGGCGTGGTGACGACGTTCTCGGCGGATCTGCTCGACGCCGCCGGCGGCGTGCAGCACACCTGGCC
>JBBQYN010000362.1:0-2769 GCA_038208655.1 Actinomycetales bacterium | reverse complement strand
GGCGGCTTGCTCGGCCAGCAGCGTTCGATTGCTGCCCGCCGCGAGCCCGACCACCTCAAATCGTTGCGGGTTGGCGCGGATGACGTCGAGGGCCTGTGTTCCGATGGAGCCCGTGGACCCGAGGATGATTACTCTCTGCACCCCTCCATGCTAGGGGTGTGGGCTGTTCGGGCGGATGCCTGTGCCCAGCGGACCGAGCATGCCGGTGTCGGCATGCTCCTGCCGGTCTGGTTCGCGCCGACGTGCCGGCCATGCCGGTGTCAGCATACAAATCGGGCCCGCTCGGTGCGGCGTTCCGTTGCAGGCAAAGGTGAGGGGTAATGTCATCGGGTGACCGGTGTCGATGAAGAAACGCAGCCAGACGAGGTCGACGTCGACCTTCCACGCATCAAACGGCCCGGTTTCGTCTATTTCCTCGGCTACGGGATCATGGCTCCGATCGCTCGTGTGGTGTTCCGTCCGAAGATCCTCGGCCGTGAGAACATTCCCGCCACCGGCCGGGTGATTCTCGCCAGCAACCACCTGTCCTTCATCGACAGCATCGTCATTCCGCTCGTCGCACCCCGTCGCGTGCAATTTCTTGCCAAGTCCACCTACTTCACCGGGACCGGCATCAAGGGGTGGGTGTCCCGCACCTTTTTCACGGCCATCGGCGCGATCGGGGTCGAACGCGGCGCCGGACAGGCCGCCCAGGCCGCCCTCGACGAGGGCCGCAGCGTGCTCGAAGCCGAGGGCGCCTTCGCGATTTACCCGGAGGGCACCCGTTCCCTCGACGGCCGCCTCTATAAGGGCCGCACCGGGGTGGCCTGGTTGGCGCTGACGACCGGCGCCGTCGTGGTTCCCGTGGGCCTGATCGGCACGGAGGAGATTCAGCCGGTGGGAGCATCCGTGCCCCGCATTCGCAAGGTCACGGTGACCTTCGGGGAACCCCTGGACCTCAGCCATCACGGTTCTGCCACCTCGGGCAAGGCCCGGCGGCAGGCCACCGATGAGGTCATGGCCGCGATCCATGCGCTCTCCGGCCAGGACCTCGCCGGGTGCTACAACGAATCCCCACCGGCGGGACTGTTGCGCCTGGCCGACCGGGTCTTCCCCCGGGAGCGCCGCTAGCCCGTCGCAGATTCTGCGCGCCGGTCCCGCTCGTGGCGCCACGGTCATAGGCTGTTTGAATGACTGCTTCCTACTCGGTTCCCCAGCAACGTAAACTTCGCACGGAATTGCCCGGCCCCCGCTCGGTCGAACTCCAGGCGCGTCGCGTAACCGCGGTCGCACGTGGCGCCGGCACTCTCGCCAACATCTACATGGACCACGGCGCCGGAGCGATCCTCGTCGACGTTGACGGCAACCAGATCATCGACCTGGGCTGCGGCATCGGTGTCACCACCATCGGCCACGCCCACCCCGATGTCGCCGCCGCGGCCGCCGAACAGGCCGGCAAGCTCACCCACACCCTGTTCACGGTGACGCCCTATGAGAACTACGTGTTGGTCGCGGAGAAGCTCAACGCGATCACTCCCGGTGACTTCGAAAAGCGCACCATCTTGGTGAACACCGGCGCCGAGGCGGTGGAGAACGCGGTGAAAATCGCCCGTAAATTCACCGGACGCCGCGCCATCGTGGCGCTGGACCACGCGTTCCACGGCCGCACCAACCTGACCATGGCCATGACGTACCGGCCGTGGCCGGAACGCGCCGGCATGGGACCGTTCCCGGGCGAGATCTACAGCGTGCCCACCAGCTACCCGTACCGCGACGGCCTCACCGGGCTGGAAGCGGCCGAGAAGACCATCGACTACATCACCACGCACATCGGGGCCACCGAGATCGCGGCGTTCTTCGTGGAGCCGATCCAGGGCGACGGCGGCATCGTGATTCCCGCGCCCGGCTACTTCGCCCGGCTGCGGGAGTTCTGCACCGAGAACGGCATCGTGTTCGTCGCCGACGAGATTCAGGCGGGCATCGCCCGCACCGGGGTCTGGTACTCCATCGAGCACCACGACGTGGTTCCCGACCTGGTCACCACGGCCAAAGGCATCGCCGGCGGCTTCCCGCTGGCAGCGGTCACGGGGCGCGCCGACATCATGGATTCCGTGCAGCCCGGCGGTGTGGGCGGCACGTTCGGTGGAAACCCGGTCTCGACCGCGGCGGCCCTCGCCGTGTTCAACCTCATTGAGCGTGACGGCCTGCTCGCCGAGGCGCAGCGGGTCGAAGCGGCCATGTGGGCGCGTATCGGCGACTGGGCCGAGAAGTTCTCCGTGGTGGGCGAGGTGCGCGGCAAGGGCGCCATGTTCGGTGTGGAATTGGTGCACCCCGGCACCACGAAGCAGTACCCGGAGGCGCTCACCGCTGTGATCGCGCACGCCGTCGCCAACGGTGTCATCGTGCTCGATGCCGGCAGCTGGGACTCCGTGCTGCGCATCATGCCCTCCGTGGTGATCAGCAATGACCTGATCGACGACGCCATGACGGTCATCGAAGAGGCTCTCGCACTGCTCTCCGCCGACTAGGCCCTGCTCGGCAGTGCCTGGTGCAGCGCTGCCTGATCCCGCACGACAGCTGCCCGCATCCAGTCCGTCACATCCACGGAGTGCGTCGCGGGCAGTTCTGTCCGGGCTTCCCGGTGCGCGAGTGCGTCGCGCGGATAAACGTCCTCCGAGGCCACGTGACCCAGGGGATACACGTTCCAGCCGCTGCCGCCCGGAACCCGCCGGCTCGGCACGAGCACGTGTTCGGTGCCGGCCTCGTCGAACTGGGACAGGTAGGGGGTGT
>JBBQYN010000361.1:0-2780 GCA_038208655.1 Actinomycetales bacterium | reverse complement strand
CACGATGACCGAGACATCGGTCTGACCTCCGGCCAGTTCGCCGAAGTTCGTCAGGATGGCGAACGCACCGTCGGCGTCGACGGTACCTGCGCCTGCAACGGTGGTCTCATTTGCAGCGTTGAGGTAAGTGACCGTAACGGTGTTGTCGCTGGTGCCAAACCCGTCGAAGAACACGAGGTTGGCGAAGTCGTTCGTCACGGCGCCTTCGGCCGGGGCGGTGAGTTCAAACGCGAGGGCCGCAAACAGCACGGCAAATCCTGCTGTCGGTTCTGCGGGTGCGGCAGCGGCTCCGGCTTGTGCAGCGGCGTCCGGCAGAACGTCGACGGCGACAGCTTCCTCGACGGGAGCGGACTCGGCTGGTGCAGCCTCGGCAGGTGCAGCCTCGGCAGGTGCAGCCTCGGCGGGCGCCGCTTCTGCAGGAGCCGTCTCAGCGGGCGCTTCAGCGGGCGTCGCTTCTGCAGGCGTGGCCTCGGGAGCGGCTTGGGGCGTTGCCGCGGCGGCGGAATCTGCAGCAATCGGCTCGGCGCCAAACGCAGCGGGTGCCGCAAGCACTACGGGGCCGAACACCAGCGACGCGCTCACGGCGGCGATGGTCAGCGATTTTCTCAGTGGTCGGTTGTCACGGTTGGGGACGGAATGTTTGGGCATCGTTGCTCCTAGGATTCTCGTCTGGCACCCCCGGGGGTCCACCAGACAATGGCTCGGTAATCTCATGCTCGGTTCGAGGTCATGCGTGCCAGGGCGGGTGCGTTCCCCGACAGGGAACGCACCGGCCCTGCCCGGGCGTCTAGCCGGCGCTGGTGTTGAGCGGGCCGTTCACACCGGCGGGGAAGAACCCGCCGGAGGTGACTGGGGCCGGGTTCAGGAAGGCGATGTTGAGAACCTGTCCAGGGCTGCGGCTGTAGGAGAGACCGTTGCGGTCGGTCGGAACGAGGTTGGCCGTTGTGCTGGTGCCGATTCCCTGGTCGAGATCGGTCGCACCGTCGAGGCTGTCCCGGGCATCGGAGATGGCCTGAATACTTGAGTAGACCGATGGGGTGTTCACCCCGAGGGAATAGAGCGTGGTACGGATGATGCCCGCGTGGTAGGCCTCAACCGACAACAGTCCCGCTGCGGCGTCGAGGAAGGTCGCGTTGCTGATCAGCGGTGCGGCACCCTTGTATGCCGTGACTCCGACATCCTCGAAGATGAACGCGCCGAAGAGAAAGTTGACTTCGTTGGCATACACGTCGAACTGATCGTTTGGTCCCACGAGACCGGCGGCGCGGGCGGCAGCGGTGAAGCTGGCGTCGAGGTTGATGGCGGGGCGTGAGACGGCGACGCTGCCCAGCGCGCTGCGCAGGAAGGCGACGTGCGCCTTCTCGTCGGCAGCAATCTCCTGCGCGTACTTACGGATGATGGGCGTCTGAAAGTTCACCTGACGCCCACCGGTCACGTTGCCGCGTGTTCCCGTGCCCGTGGTGAGGTTATCGGCCAACCCCGCACCGGTCACGGCGCGCAGGTAAAACTCCGCCTCGAGGTATTCCAAGTTGAGGGCGAAGTTGAGGATGGCCGAGTCGCTGGGTCCGGTCGTGGTTGCCGCGGACGCGGTCGGGGACGGGGCTACGGCACCGGCGGTGAGCACGGCGGCACCCACACCAAACCCGGTGACCCCCACGGCCCTCAGAAAGTTTCGGCGGTCGGATGGCGTTTCGGCGCTCCGACCAATGGCATCAGTGATAAACCGGCGATCAAACATCTATGTTCTCCCACTATTAGGCAAGACTGTGCGATCCCGCAGGCACAGCTCACCCCACGTCGTGCACTCCAGTTTTGTTATGGCATCGTGATGAATATCCCGATGCCCCGACCATAATGCATACGTCGTGCCCCACGGAAGGGGCAGTAATCTTTGTTTTAAACACGAAAGATCTTTGTGCCTGCGGGTGTGTCAACGTGCCGGCGGCACCTGTGGGCTGCGACTGGACAGCACGCTAGCCAGGAGCACTACAAGCAGCCCCGCCAGCGGCACCACGAGCAGGCCCACTCGCAGGCTGGACCCGTCGGCGATCAGGCCCACGATCGGCGGCGAGAACAGGAACCCGAGCCGCATCAGCCAACTGACCACGGTGAGCCCGGCTCCGGGCGCGAGCCCCGGCAGTTCGTCGGCCTCGTGCATGACGGCCGGCACCAGCGTGGCTACGCCCAGCCCGGCGAGGCCGAACCCGAGGATCGTTCCGGGGATCGACGGGTACAGCAGCGCGACGCCCATGCCCACGAGCACCAGCGCACCTCCGCACCGGGCGATCGCGCGCTGCCCGAACCTGTCGACCAGGCCGTCGCCGAGCAGTCGGCCCACGAACTGGAACGCCACCAGCGCGACGAAACCGAGCGCCGCGATGCCCACGTCGGCGTTGAGCGATCCGGAGAGGTAGATTGCGGCCCAGGTCGAGCCGGCGTCTTCCACGAGCGCCCCGGCGATACCGATCACCACGAGGGCGCCCAGCACGAGCAGCATCTTGGTACGGCGGGTGGCGTGGCCGGGGTCTCGCTCGGCACGTTTTGCGGAGTCTTCTGCCGTTTCGCGGGGCTCCGGCCCGCCGAGTAGGTGACGGTACGCCAGCAGCGCCACGACCGAGAAGAGGACCGCGGACACTCCGAGGTGTAGGCCGCGCGGCACGCCGAGCGAGGCCGCGAGGCCTCCCATCAGTCCGCCGGTGACCGCGCCGATGCTCCAGACGGCGTGGAAGCTGTTGATGATCGACCGGCCATAACGGCGTTGCACGCGCAGCCCGTGGGAG
>JBBQYN010000360.1:0-2790 GCA_038208655.1 Actinomycetales bacterium | reverse complement strand
CCCCGCAGTTCCGCCGCCTGGCGTAGCCGCAAGTGGACGCGGGCGCCGAACATACCGGTCAGGAGACCGGCCCTGCGGCATGCAAGCCGTCCCGTCCGCTCATCGGCATGAGCGGGCGCGTGGGCTCAGACCTCCTCAAGTAGGATCAAGATCACTGTTGAGACTTATGCCGCGGTGACCTGGTAGGTCAGGGGGCGGCGGTCCCCGGGTAGGCGTGCTGGGGTGGCGTTGAGTTCGGCGGTGAGCAGCTCGAGGGCGCGTGCCACCCGTGGGCTGTCGGGCCGGTCGAGGGTGACGGTGATGGTCTTGGTGGTGTAGTCGATCTGCCCGCCCTGGTGCAGCAGGTGGCGAAGGATCGCCCGGTATTCGTCCGGGTCGGACAGGTAGGCGTTGAAGTGTTCAGCCAGCCACGCCTCGGCGTTGAAGGCGAGCAGCCGCAGCACCATCTGCAGGCCGCGACGCGCCAGGGGTGGTCGGGCCCGTTGGGCGTTCGGGTCCAGCTCGGTGGCCAGGATCTTGGCCGGCACGGGTCGTAGCGCGGTCTTGGCGCGTTCCAGCGTGCCAGCAGCCGCCTCGATCTGCCGGTGCACTGCGGGTAGTGCGGCGTTCATCTGCTTGGGGGTGCCCGGCCCGGCCAGCAGCTGCGGCAGCGCGCGTTCGGCCGCGGCGAGCTGCGCCTCGGCTCGGGCGACGGTCTTGCGGGCCGCGACCCGGGCCGGGTTGGTGACCATGCGGGTGTGCGGGCCGACGTCCATCAGGTAGTCGGCCAGGGTGTCGATGCCGTTGTGCTCGGCGGCGTACTTGAACATGTTCTCGATCCGCCATCGGGCCCGCAGCCAGCACAGCAGGGACGCGCCGCTCGCGGTGGTGTCGCTGGTCAGGACCTGCAGCACCGGCGCGCCGTGCTCGAGCAGGGTGAGCTGGCGGGCGGCACCGTATCCCTTGAGCTGGACGGTCTCATCGGCCAGCAGCACGCTCACCCGCCGCCCGCCGCCCGCCGTCTGAGACTTTTCGGGCGTGGCGGTGAACGCCACCAGCGGCGCCCGCCGGTAGGTGACCCAGTGCGCGCCGGCATCACGGCAGGCGGTGAACGCGCTCGGGTAGGCCCCGCCGCGGTCAAAGCCCAACAGGATCGGCGCCTCCGGGCCCAGCACCTCGCGGAGCTGGGTGAGCACCCCGGGCAGGGTCGAGACCAGCCCGGTCGGTTCGCCGGAGCCGAACACCACCGCCCGGCCACGGGCATCGACCAGCAGCGTGTCGTCCCGGCCGGGCTGGGCGTGCCGGCGTTTGGTGTTCCAACCCTTGGCGACCGGCCGGGCGCCGCTGTAGGGCACGAAATGCTCGTCGACGAAGTAGACCGGGTCGGCGGCCGGATCCGCCCGCAGCATCCCGGCCGCGAAGGCCCGCTGCACCACCAGCGGGTCCGAGCCGTCGGCCAGCGCAGACAACCGAGCCCGCAGCGTCGCCAGCTCCGGGACCCTGTCCAGCCCGACCACCGGGCCGGCTTCGGCCCGCCGCAGGTGCTTGGCGCCCTCCACCGTGTCGATCCCCAACGCGAAGCCGACCGTCGCGGTGCTCAGCACCGCCAGGTCGTCACAGCGACGCGCCGGCCCGCCGGTCAACGCCGCGAAGACGTCCTCGGCGCCCACCCGGTGCAGATAGCCGAACAGCAGCATGGCGCCGGCGTAGCCAGAGCGGTGCACGCCGGTCCCGACCCGGGCCGAGCCTGCGGACGAGGCGGACAGCCCAGCCACCGACGTGCCCACCGGCTCGGCCGCCACTGGCACGAGGTCGGCCCCGGTCGCCTCCGCCCCGGTCGGCTCCGCCTCGGCCGGGACCGGCAGGACGCTCTGCTCGACGCCGGTGCCCGCCGAGCCCGGCCGCGCAACGTCAGCCAACGCCCGGGCCACCGTCGTGGCGTGCACGCCCAAGCGACCGGCGATGGCGGTGTCGCTGTGCCCCTTCGCCCGCCAGGAACGCGCCCGGCTCAGGTCCCCGGCCCCCAGCGCGCTCGGTCGCCCGCGCCGGCGCATCAACCCGGCCGAACCCTCCTTGCGGGCCCTGGCCCGCAGCATCGACACGTACTCCTCGGTGATCCCCGCCACCTCGGCGACCCGGCGGCCGGTGAAGCCCATCTCCGGCAGCGTCACCGCGGCCATGTTGCGCAGACCCCCGTCGTCGGTGGCGTAGCTGAACACCACCGTCGCCCCCACGGCGATGAACACCCGCCCGTCGAGCTCGCTGCGGCGCAGGTCCTGCGGCGTCGGCATGCCCAGCAGCATGGCCTGCACCGCGGTCCCGATCGTCAACCCACGACTGTAACCGAGTTTCAACGCGTTTTACAGGGACACGCCCGGCCCGAAACCGCAGATCACAGCCACACCGCAACGGCTACTTGAGGAGGTCTGAGACTGGATGCGGCGGGATGTCCTCGCCAGGCCGGTTCGGCGCGCCTCCGTCTCGGGTGGGGCTGAAGTGACCAGTGTGACGGGATGGCTTCCCCGCCGCTGCCCCAGCCGCCCTCCGTCCCCGAACTGCGTCCACGACCGGTCCCGTTGGCTCCAACGGCAGGGAGCATCGGCGCTGCTCTTCGACTTCCCAAGCTTCGAGCGCGCCGATGCTCCCAGATCCGAGGCTAGCGCTGCCGACATCGCTGCTGGCGCTGCTGGCCGCGTTCCGGCCGTGTTTCACCGCCCCGACGTTCACCACGTTCTGCGCGCTGTGCATGGGGTTCGTGGCCCAGCCGGGGCGTCGCACCGTCTGCGGCATGCTGGTCGGGGCCCGGCTGTC
>JBBQYN010000359.1:0-2793 GCA_038208655.1 Actinomycetales bacterium | reverse complement strand
TGCTCGAAAGCACCGCAGTTCGGGAAGCCCCGGCACCCCAACGCAAAACGTCGATGGCACGCGTGGCCGTGGCAAGTTCCATGGGCAGCATCATCGAGTTCTATGACTTTCTGATCTATGGCACCACGGCTGCCCTAGTTTTTCCGCGGGTCTTCATTCCCGCCCGGTGGGCGCGGTCATCTTCGGGCACTTCGGTGACCGGCTCGGTCGCAAGAAGACCCTGGTCACCACGCTACTGATCATGGGCGTGGCCACAGTGATGATCGGGCTGCTGCCCGACGCCAGCGTGATCGGCGTGGCCGCACCCATCGTCCTCGTGTTGCTGCGTTTTCTGCAGGGCTTCGCCGTGGGCGGAGAAGGGGCCGGTGCCGCACTGTTGGCCGCCGAGTACGCACCCGCGAAGCGTCGCGGCCTCTACGCCGCTTTCCCCCAGCTGGGCCCGTCCATCGGATTCGCCCTGGCCAGCGGCACGTTCCTGATCATCAACCTGTCGCTCGGCGACACCTCTGACGCGTTCCTCACTTACGGCTGGCGCATCCCGTTTATCCTCAGCGCCGTGCTCGTGATCATCGGGCTGTACATTCGTCTCAAGATCGAAGAGACCCCGGTCTTCAAGACCGAGATCAGAGACCGCGCCGCCGCCCCGGTGCCGCGCAAGCTTCCGGTCTGGGAAGTCGTGCGCAACCAGCCCCGCCAGATCCTGCTCGGCGGCGCGTCGACCATGATGCTCTTCGCCTTCTTCTACACCGGCACCGCGTTCCTCAGCAGCTACGGCACCAACCCGGAGGGGCTGGCCCATTCCCGCCCCACCATCCTCACGCTCGGCATCGTCGGCGCTCTGTTCTTCGCCGCCGGCACCCTGTTCAGCGCCTACATCTCCGACAAGGTCGGCCGGCGCGTCGTGATCGTGATCTCCTGCGTCGTCGCCGTGCCGTGGGCGCTGCTGCTGTTCCCGATTCTCGACATTGGAACCGAGCTGTCCTTCGGCATCGGCCTGGCCGGAACGCTGCTGATCGTGGGCGGCAGCTACTCCATCGGCATTCTGCTGGCCTGCGTGGCCGTCGTCAGCCTCCTCGCCACCTTCGGGCTTCCCGAAACCCGCGGTGTCGACCTCGACGGGGTCGCCAAGCCCGTGAAGGCCCCGCGCCGCTAACCGCGCTCTCCCCGCCGAACGTCCCGGCCCGGTCTGACTCCTGTGAGTCGGGCCGGGCAGTTCTGCTGCGCACGTTCACTGACTGCCCCGCTCAGCCGGTGCCCGCGTTCACTACTGTTAGACGGATGCTTCCCCTCACCTTCCGCCGCGCCACGCTGGCCGATAGCGCCCAGATCCTCGCACTGGTCACGAGCGCGTATCGCGGCGAGGACAGCCGGCAGGGCTGGACCACGGAGGCGGACCTGATCAGCGGTGAACGCATCGATGCCGAGCTGCTGGCCCACGACATCCGTCGACCCGACAGTGTGGTGCTGCTCGCCGAGCGGGGCGCCGACCTGATCGGCTGCGCGCATCTGGCCCGCACCCAGCCCGGCCAGGCCTACCTCGGTATGTTCGCGGTGCGACCGACGGGGCAGAACCGTGGTGACGGGTCTGCCATTCTGGCCGCAGCCGAAGGGTTCGCAGCGCAGGAATGGTCGACCCGGCTGATGACCATGACCGTGCTCGACGCCCGAGCGGAACTGCTCGCGTTCTACGAGCGCCGCGGGTACCGGCGCACCGGCACGTACACCCCGTTTCCCTATGGGGACGCCCGGTACGGGGTGCCGCACCGCGCCGATCTGCGTCTCGAGGTTCTGGAGAAAGCCGTGGGCGACCGGCCGGATTAGTCGTCGACGCGACTGGGCTTGCCGCCCTTCTTCGCCGGCCTCGTCTTCTTGGCCGTCTGGGGTGCGGCGGCGAGCTTCTGGAATGTTCTTCAAGAAGAGCAGGGACACTATGGCCATCAGGATCAGGGCGAAGAACGACGCGCGCAGCGACGACACCTGCGAGTCGCTGTAGAGCGTGCTCAGCTGGTCGGCCTCGGTCGTGGAGAGTCCGGCGCTCTGCGCGATGTCGTCGACGGTCGAGATCGGCACGATCGCCACGCCCTGCTCCGTGCTGGAGCTGACCTGGGATTTCACCGAGTCGGGCAGGTCGCTTGCGCTAACGGCGCCGAGGAACGATGCCGACAGCGACACGATCAGGATGGACCCGATCAGCGCCGTGCCCAGCGACGAGCCCAGGTCCTGGAAGACGCCCTGCATGCCGCCCACCTCACTGGACTGTTCCTCACCGACACTGGACATGTTCACGTTGCCCAGCTGGGAAGCCAGCAGCACGAGTGCGCCACCGGCCAGGAACATGCCCAGTGTGAACAGGCCGCTGCGCAGCTCCAGCGACACCGACCCGAGCAGGCACGCCGTTCCGAGAATCAAAATCAGCTGGCCCACGCGCACGATGCGGCGCGGCGCGGCGCCCACACGGTCGAGAGTCGGGTGCCAATGGCCGAGAACAGGATCAGCGCGATGGATAGCGGGAAGATCTTCAGTCCGGTTTGCAGGGCGTCAAAACCGAGGGTCATCTGCAGGTAGATCGGAATCATGAAGAACAGGCCCGCAGTGACCATGTACTGGGCGGCAAGCACGGTGAGTCCGCCGCGCAGCTGCGGGATCGCGAACAGGGCCGGCGTGAGTAGGGAGGCGCGTCCATCCGTTTCAAGGGTCCTCTGGCGTCGCACGAAGACCCAGAGCAGGAAGCCGCCGAGAATCATAAAATACGGCACCAGGGACAGGCCGAGCGGTTCGATGGGCACGCCGCCG
>JBBQYN010000358.1:0-2824 GCA_038208655.1 Actinomycetales bacterium | reverse complement strand
TGAGCGTCAACGCCCGCGCCGCCGGGCCTCGCCTCGGCAAGCAGGTGCAGCAGGTCATCAAGGCGGCCCGCTCCGGCGACTGGAGCGAGAGTGACGGGGTCGTCACCGCCGGCGGCATCGCTCTGGAGACCGGCGAGTACGAGCTGACCCTCGAGGTCGACAACTCCGCCGGCGACGGCACGACCGCCCTGGCGCTGCTCCCGGGAGGTGGCTTTGTGCTGCTGGACACCGCCACGACGCCCGCGATGGAGGGTGAAGGCTTTGCCCGCGACATCATCCGGGCCGTGCAAGACACCCGCAAGTCCGCGGGTTTCGAGGTGAGCGACCGTATCCGTCTGCAAGTGGTCTTCCTCGATGACGGCGACGCGGCATCCTTTGATCTGGCGCAGAACGTGAACGTGGCCGGCGATACCCTCGCCACCGGCTTCGACACCTACCGCCCGGCCACGCACACCCTGCCGACCGGACTGGCCTCGGAATGGCTGCCCGCACTGGTCGGCGCCTCCATCGAACACTTCGTGCGCTTCGAACCGGAACACTATGTCAATCACGGCGCCTTCATCGTCGCCGTCGCCCGAGTGAACGGATCCCAAAATGTCTAAGGCCATCGACCCCACCGACGACGACTTCCGCGAGGCCGGCGACGCCGTGTTCGCCCAGCTGATGGAACGGGTCGGCGAAGCCGCACCCCGCCCGCGGCTGGAACCCACCCGCCGGGCTATGGACCTGCTGGGCGACCCGCAGAACGCCTACCCGATCATCCACATCGCCGGCACCAACGGCAAGACCAGCACGAGCCGCATCACCGAAAGTCTGCTGCGGGCCTACGGCCTGCACACCGGGCTACTCACCAGCCCGCACCTGGTGCGCCTGAACGAACGCATCATGCTGGACGGCGAACCGATCAGCGACGAGTTCCTCGCCGCCAGCTGGGCCGATATTCAGCCCTACCTCGGCATGGTCGATGCGGAGCTCGAGGCCGCCGGCGAGGAACGGCTCACCTTCTTTGAGGCACTCACCGTGCTGGCCTTCGCGTGCTTCGCCGACGCGCCCGTCGATGTCGCCGTCATCGAGGTGGGCATGGGCGGGGAATGGGACTCCACCAACGTCGCCGCCGGCCAGGTGGCCGTGTTCACCCCCATCGCGCTGGACCACACCCAGCGGCTGGGCAGCACCGTCACGGAGATCGCCCGCACCAAGGCCGGCATCATCAAACCCGCCGCCGCCATCGTGTCCGCCAGCCAGGAGGCGGGAGCGTTCGAGGAACTGCAGCGCGCCGCCGGCCTCAGCGACGCCACCCTCGCCCTGGAGGGTGACGGCTTCGCCCTGATCAGCAGCGCAGTCGCCGTCGGCGGCCAGCTCATTTCGGTGCGCGGACTCGCCGGCACCTACAGCGACATGTTCCTGCCGTTGTATGGCACCCACCAGGCGCAGAACGCCACCCTGGCCATCGCCGCCGTGGAGTCCTTCATCGGCGGCGGCAGTCAGCCGCTCGTGGCCGACATCGTCGCAGAGGGGCTCGGCTCGGCGACGTCGCCCGGGCGGCTTCAGCTGGTGGGTGTGGAACCGACCATCTTCGTCGACGCGGCTCACAACCCGCACGGCGCGGCCGCGCTGGCCGCGGCGCTCGAGAGCTACTTCGACTTCGACGAGATCGTCGCCGTCGTGGGAATTCTGGACGGCAAGGACACCGCCGGTATCGTCACGGCACTCGCCCCGCAGATTTCCCGCTTCCACGTGACCCAGCCGCAGTCAGACCGGGCCGTGGCGATGGACGACCTGGCCGACTCCATCTCGGGATTGGTCGGCGACGATCGCACCTTCCGCTTCGACGACCTGGCCGAGGCTCTCGACGGCGCCCGCGACTGGGCCAGTGAGGCACCCAAACGGGCCGTGATCGTCACCGGATCGATCACCCTGGTGGGCGAGGCCATCATCCTGGCCGACGCCGGGGAATGGCTGCGCGCATGAGCGACGCGACCGCGGCGCCGGAACCGCGCGGCTCCGGGCGTTCCGTGAAACGGTCGCTCGCGTCGATCGTGCTCGGCTTTGAAACCATCGTGGTCTTTCTTGGGGCCATGGTGGCGTTCGGCCTCGGCGCCGCTCCGCCGCTGACCGCGCTCGGTGGCGGCGCCGTGCTCTGCCTGCTGTTCGTCGCCGTGATCGGGCTGCTCCGATTCACGTGGTCGTACCCGCTCGGCTGGGGGCTGCAGGTCGTCGTTCTCGCAACAGGTTTTCTCGTTCCGGCGATGTTCTTCGTCGGCGCGCTCTTTGCCGCCATGTGGACCTACTGCATGATCCAAGGCACCCGGCTAGATAATCAGAAGGAATTCGAATGAGCACCCAGATTGAAGAAACCCTCGTCCTGGTCAAGCCCGACGGCGTTGCCCGCAACCTCACCGGTGAGATTCTGCGCCGCATTGAAGCGAAGGGGTACTCTCTCGTCGACGTGAAACTCGTGCAGGCCGAGCGCAGCCTGCTCGCCCAGCACTACGCCGAGCACGAGGGCAAGCCGTTCTACCTTCCGCTGGTGGAGTTCATGGAGAGCGGTCCCATCGTCGCGTTCCGCGTGGCCGGCAACAGGGTGATCGAGGGGTTCCGTTCCCTCGCCGGCACCACGGACCCGTCCACCGCGGCTCCGGGAACCATCCGCGGCGACCTCGGTCGGGACTGGGGCCTGAAGGTTCAGCAAAACCTGGTGCACGGCTCCGACTCGCCCGAGTCCGCGGCCCGCGAGCTCGCCCTCTGGTTCGACTGACCAGACACTTCGAGCGCCACCAAAACCGGATGGAAACTTCTGACCGCGGTCACTCCATCCGGTTTT
>JBBQYN010000357.1:0-2841 GCA_038208655.1 Actinomycetales bacterium | reverse complement strand
ATATCGAGATCTCCAGCATCGACTTCAAGCGAGGCACCGACGGTGCGGGCAAGCTGATCCTGCGCTTCAGTGGCGCAGGCGCGATGCCCGACCTGCGCAACCAGGGTGCTTCGGTCATCGTGGACGTCGGCAACGCCGCACTCCCGGCGGCACTGCAGCGACCGCTCAACGTCACGGATTTGCGACGCCGGTGCAGCGGGTCGAAGCCAGGAGCGCCGGCAAGGGCTCGCAACTGGTGCTGAGCACGGCAGGGGCCTTCGATTCGATGGCATACCAGACCGGCAACGAGTACATCGTCGAGATTTCACCGAAGGCCGACGTGCGTGCTGTGGGTAGCAGCACGTCCGGTGCAATTGCAGCGACTGGACAGGTGATCTCGAGCGCGCCGCGGCCCTACAGCGGTCGCCCGGTCACGTTCAATTTCCAGGACGTGCCGGTCCGCACCGTCCTGCAGCTGATTGCCGAAGAGTCCAACCTCAACATCGTGGCTTCCGACACGGTCCAGGGCAACGTCACGCTGCGACTGGTGAACGTGCCGTGGGACCAGGCGCTGGACATCGTGCTGCGGGCCAAGGGTCTGGACAAGCGGCGCGACGGAGGTGTGGTCTGGGTCGCTCCGCAACCTGAACTGGCCAAGTTCGAACAGGACAAGGAAGACGCGCGCATCGCGCTCGACAACCGCGAAGACCTGGTCACCGACTACATCCAGATCAACTACCACAACGCTGCGGCGATCTTCAAGGCACTGACCGAGGCCAAGGGAATTGGCGGCAGCGGTGGAGGTGGTGGCGGTGGAGGTGGTGGCGGTGGCGAGCAGGAGAACGGGTTCCTTTCGCCCAGGGGTCGCATCGTCGCCGATGACCGCACCAACACCCTGATGATCAGCGACATCCCGAAGAAGGTCGCGCAGATGCGCGAGCTGATCGACGTGATCGACCGGCCGGTCGACCAGGTGCTGATCGAGGGTCGCATCGTGATTGCCACCGACAGCTTCGCCCGCGACCTGGGCGCCAGGTTTGGCGTCTCGGGCGCCAGGCAATATGGCGGCAACACCGCCGGCATCGGCAGCACGGCGCCCGCAGTGATACGGGACGTTGACGGAGTGGCCGTGCGGACGGGTGGTTTGAACGTGAACTTCCCCGCCAGCGCCTTTACGGCGGGCACGCCGGCGAGCCTGGCCTACACGCTGCTGGGTAGAAATTTCTCGCTTGACCTTGAACTCTCCGCCCTGCAGGAAGAGGGGAGGGGCGAGGTCATCTCGAACCCGCGCATCGTCACCACCAACCAGCGTGAGGGCAAGATCATCCAGGGCCAGGAGGTGGGCTACGTCACGCTCACCGGCGGCGGCACTACGGGCGCCGCAATTCCGAGCGTGCAGTTCAAGCAGGTCGCCTTGGAGCTGCGGGTCACGCCCACCATCACCGACGACGACCGCGTATTCCTGGTCCTGAACGTCAAGAAGGACGAAGTCGTCAGCTTCATCGACACCCCCATCGGCCAGGTTCCGCAAATCGCCCGGCGCGAAATCGACACCGCGGTACTGGTCGAGGACGGGCAGACGGTGGTGATTGGTGGCGTGTACGAGTTCACCGACCGCGAGAGCCTCGCGAAGGTGCCGTTCCTGGGCGACATCCCCTTCCTGGGCAACCTGTTCAAGAAGAAGGGTCGCAGCAAGGAAAAGGCCGAGCTGCTGATCTTCGTGACGCCGAAGGTGCTGCGAGTGGCCAAGCGCGCGCCCGCCGTGGAGCGTTTCGTGCCTCCTCCGCAGCAGCAGATCGTGCCCCGCGGCTGAACCAGCGGAAAGCTGATCAAGAAAGGGGCCCACTGCGGCCCCTTTCCTGTTTCCGGAGGAAAAAAGCGACAGTGCGAAGGCTGAACATCACGCGCCGCAGCGTGCGGCTGGTGAACCATTGGGCGGTCGATCGGTCAGAATCGGTCCCCTGCCAGAGTTCGAGTCACCGCCGATGGATAGTGTTTTCCGCCATGAGCCGCCCGCGAACGCGCCCGCCACCGGGAGTGCCACCTCGCCGCTGCATGCGGCCTTCGAGCGCCTGCGGGAGGGTCTTTCGCAGACCATCGTGGGGCAGGCCGCCCTGGTCGAACGCCTGCTCATCGCCCTCCTGGCCGACGGGCACCTGCTGGTCGAAGGCGCACCCGGACTGGCCAAGACCACTGCGATCCGTGCCCTGGCCTCACGCCTGCAGGCGGACTTCGCGCGGGTCCAGTTCACTCCGGACCTGCTTCCCGCCGACCTGACCGGCACCGAGGTCTGGCGGCCCCAGGAAGGCACCTTCGAGTTCCAGCCGGGGCCCGTGTTCCATCCGATCCTGCTGGCGGACGAGATCAACCGTGCACCGGCCAAGGTGCAGTCGGCCCTGCTCGAGGCCATGGGCGAGCGTCAGGTGACGGTCGGCCGGCATACGTATCCACTGCCCAAACTGTTCCTGGTCATGGCGACCCAGAACCCCATCGAGCAGGAGGGCACCTATCCACTGCCGGAAGCCCAGCTCGACCGCTTTATGTTCAGCCTGACTCTCACCTACCCTACGCAGACACAGGAGGAGCAGATCGTCGGCGCGACGACCACCGACAACGATGCTCAGGCTCTGCCCGTCTTCGCACGAGAGGAGCTGATAGCGCTCCAGCATCTGGTGCGCCAGGTGCCCGCTTCGCCCCATGTCGTCTCCTACGCCGTGGCGTTGGCACGCGCCTCCCGCCCACACGAGCCCGAGGCGATGCCCTTCATCAAGAAGTATGTCGAGTGGGGTGCAGGGCCGCGCGCCTCGCAATACCTCGTCTTGGGTGCGAAAGCCCGCGCCATCCTCATGGGCAAACCTGCCC
>JBBQYN010000356.1:0-2844 GCA_038208655.1 Actinomycetales bacterium | reverse complement strand
CGTAGCTCAGATCGCTGCGGGGTTCCACGGGCCCCAGCCGGTGGCGGCGGCGCTGGTCGTACGCGATCACGGCGGGCAGCTGGGCGAAGAGCCTGCGGGCGGCCCAGAGGGTGTGCTCGGCCGAGTCATCGGCGGCATCGGGGTCGTTGGCGCCGATGATGCTCACCGCGGTGCGGCAGACGTCCATCGGGTGTGCCGTGAGCGGCAGGTCATCGAGGGCGCGGCGCACGTTGGCGGCCAGCGCACGGCCGGACCGTTCCTCGGTCTCGAACGCGGCGAGGTGCTCCGGAGAGGGCAGCTCACCGTCCCAGAGCAGCAGGGCGACCTGCTCCACTGTGCAGTGCGCGGCCAGGTCCTGCACGGGGTAACCGCGGTAGAGCAGCGAGTTCGTCTCTGAGCTGACCATCGACACCGCCGTGACGTCGACGTAGACCCCGGCCAGCCCTTTGTGCACGGTTGATGAGTGCACGGTGGGGGGCGCGGAGGCAACACCTGACTCTGGATCACTCATATGTTCTCCTGACTGGCCCGATTCTGACTGGCCCGATCTTGCCTGGCCCGATGCGCAGGCAGGCACCCCGCCCGGCCCGAAACTTCCCACGTAGTTTAATCCGGATGTGCTCCGTTGCGCGAGGGCTCGGAGCTGCCAGTTCGCAGGTACGCGACGGCATCCGCCCGGGGTTTAGCATGGCGGAATGGTCTCGCTTCCCACGCTGCTCACCTTCGCCCTGGCCGCGATGGCCATCATCGTGCTGCCGGGGCCCACCGTGCTCTTCGTGATCGGTCGCACTCTGGCCCTCGGCCGCGTCGGCGGGCTGCTCAGCGTGGTCGGCAACGCCCTGGGCCTGGTGCCGGTGATTGCGGCTGTGGCGCTCGGCCTCGGCGCCCTGGTCACGCAGTCCGTGGTGCTGTTTCTCGTGATCAAGTTCGCCGGCGCGGCGTACATCGTCTACCTGGGCGTGCAGGCGATCCGGCACCGGCGCTCGGCCAGCGGGATCGCCGGGGTGAGCCTGGCGCCGAAAACGCCGCTGCGGCTGCTCTCGGAGGGTTTTCTCGTGGGCATCAGCAACCCCAAGTCGCTGGTGTTCTTCGTGGCGGTGTTGCCGCAGTTCGTGAACTACTCGGCCGGAGCGGTACCGCTGCAGCTGGCCACGCTGGGCCTGGTCTTCGTGGCCCTGGCCCTGGTCGGCGACAGCACCTGGGCGCTGGCGGCCGGGTCGGCGCGGGCCTGGTTCGCGTCATCTCCCCAACGCGTGGAACGCCTCTCCGCGACCGGCGGCGTGCTCATGATCGGTGTCGGTGGAGCTCTGGCGGCGACCGGCGCCACGAGCTGACCGTCCGCGCACCGTGGCCGGTCAGCGGGCCGCGGCAGTGCACCGACCTCAGGGCAGTTCGACCGCGATCGTGATCGGGGCGACCATAGTGGCCGGCACGATGTCCGGAGCCGCGAGCGCCGGCGCGACCCGGCGCACGAAGTCCCCCAGCCGCCGGTAAACCTCCTGCGATTCCGGATGCCGGGAGTCCTGCTGCCAGGTGTGCCGGGTGTTCACCCGGTTGCGGGAGTAGATCAGGGTGTCGACCCGCACGGACTGCCGCCGCAGCGCCGCAATGAAATTGAGGTTGGAGCGGTAGAAGTAGTCCCGCTCCGAGGTGGTCACGAACACCGGCGGAAAACCGTTGCCGAGCCATTCGATCGGGGACATGAACCGCGCCGCCGTGCGCAGGTGCAGGCCACGGCCACGTTCGGGCAGCAGCATGCGCAGAAAGTTGAGACTCAAGACGAAACCACGCTCGAACATCACCGACAGGTCCGCGATGCTGCAGTGCTGCACGAGGCCGCGCAGGTCGTGCCGGCTGACCCGCGGACGAATGCCGTAATGCTCGGCCAGCTGGGGGTCGAACGTGGCCGCGGTCAGCAGGGCGGCGATGTGCCCGCCCGCCGAGTCGCCTCCGAGCACGATGCGGCTCGGGTCGCCGCCGTACTCGCTGATGTGTTCCGCCAGCCAGTTGAGCACCGCGTTACCGTCGTGCATCATGTGACGCAGCTGAAACCGGGTGGCCATGCGGTAGTTCGCGTTGACCACGACCATGCCCTCGGCCGCCTGGCTGGCACAATACTTCGTGACCTGCGACTTGTCACCGGATGTCCATCCGCCGCCGTGAAAATACACGTACACCGGCAGGGCCTGGGTGCGCTGCCGCGGCACGAGCACGTCGAGGCGATGGCCGCGCAGGCCGTCCCCGACGTAGTCCATGTCGTGGTGGTAATCCACACTCGTGATCGAGGTGGCCAGTTGCTTTTGCTGCTCGCCGGGAGCCAGCCGCAGCATCAGCGCCCGCCACACCCACACCGGCACCCGAGACAAGCTGGTCTGCCGATGGCGGTGCATGCCGGGCAGTCGGGTGGCGCGAGGCGCGGGCTGGGTTGCGGTCACGGGGTGCAGCGGGTGTTCTGGTTCACCCCCTGACCCTAGGTCGGGCATCCGTGAACGCGCTGAGAGTATCTCAGCTTTCGGTGTCGGCGCCGCCGAACTCACCGGTGGCTTCGAGTACCGCCCGGGCGAGGGTGTGAAAGTGCAGGTTGAAGCCGAGCACGGCCGGGGTGGACTGCGGGTCGAGGTCGAGCGAGGCCACGTCCACGGCGTGCACGATGAACTGGTAGCGGTGCGTGCCCGTGCCGGGCGGCGGGCCGGCGCCGGCGAACGCGGCCTCGCGCAGCTCGTTGCGCAGCACCCGCGCCACCTCGGGAAGGCCCGCGCTGCCCGAGGCGCCGGCGTCGGCGGCGAGCGCTGTGGTGCTCACCGGAAGGGTGTAGATCGCCCAGTGCCAGAATCCCGAGCCGGT
>JBBQYN010000355.1:0-2850 GCA_038208655.1 Actinomycetales bacterium | reverse complement strand
CGCACGGGGTGAGCACCACGGCGTAAACAACGGGGCCGGCCCGCCGGGTCAGGCGGGTCGGGCGGGTCAGGCGGGTCAGACGGTGGCGAGGATGGTCGTCGTTGTCTGGAGGGTGGCCAGGTCAACCATCGTGACGCTCTCCGCCGGCAGCGCGTCCCAGCCCACAATGTCGAGGCCGCTCGAGGCGAAGATTACGGTACCGTCGGCCAGAGTGCGGGTGCGCATCAGGTAATACGCGGTGCGGTGGTCCTGGGGCAGGTCCTGTTCGCTGATGCCACTGAGGTCGAACAGGTCGTGGGGCACCTCGGCGTTGGCGCTGGCGTGCACGGCCACGAGGCAGTCGTCCGAAAGGATCAGGGCGTTCATGCTGGCGTCGGGAAACAGCGGGCGCAGCTCGGCCACGGTGCGGCAGACCGCATCGAAAAGAGTGTGCCCGGTCGCGAGTTTGCTGCGGATCACCGCGAAGTACCGTTCGCTGTCGGTGTCGCCCTGGAGGCCGGCGAGGATGGCCGGGCTGATGTGGGCGTCAATGTCGCCGGCGGGCGTCAATGAGCCGTTGTGCGCGAAGGCCACCCCATCCGCTAAGAACGGATGCGTGTTCTCGGCACGGCAGGCCATGCCGTCGGTGGCCATGCGCAGGTGCACGATCTGAGCCCGGGAGGTGCGCTCGGCCAGCGCCTGCGTGAGCCGCAGGTCACCGGCGCCGGTTTCGGGCGAGCGCTCCTTGTAGACGGTGGTGAGCGGGTCGCTGCCGGCGGCGGGCACGACGGTGTCGCCGGACGGACCGTCGAGCCGGAGCGGCGCGGCCGCCAGCCAGGCACTGCCCCAGCCGTCTTTGTGCAGCTGCGTCATGTCCTGGAAGACGGCGCTCTGATTGCCGCTGAGCACCGCGCGGGTGGTGCGGTCAGACGGGGCGGCATAGCCGAGCAGACGGCACATAACAACCTTTCCGGCGGGGCGTCGCATCAACGTTTCGCTGAATTGAGCGTACCCCGAGCGAAGACGCGGGTGGCTGAGCGGCCGGGGTGGGCTGGCCGCGCAGCCGGCCCCGAGCGAAGCGGGGACCGCGGCGATAGGGTGTTGGTATGGGTGCAGAGACGCAGTTCCGGGCCATCGTCGTCGACAAAACCGAGCAGACCGACGGCGGGGCGGCGCAGAGCGCCGCCCTGCGCGTAGTCGATGACACTTTTCTGATGCCCGGCGACGTCACGCTGCGGGTGGACTACTCGAGCATCAATTACAAAGACGGGCTTGCCGTGACCGGCCGGCCCGGCGTCGTGCGGGTCTGGCCCCTCATCGCCGGCGTGGACATGGTCGGCACCGTGGAATCCAGTCGTGATCCGCGCTGGACGCCCGGCAACCGGGTGATCCTCACCGGTGCCGGCAGCGGCGAGAACCACCACGGCGGGCTCGCCGAACGCGCCCGGGTCTCCGGGGAGTTCCTGGTGAGACTTCCCGAGCCGCACATCACGGCGCAGCGGGCCGCTGCGATCGGCACGGCCGGGTTCACCGCGCAGCTCGCGGTGCTCGCCCTCGAACACGCCGGGGTGACCCCGACGAGCGGCCCGATCCTGGTGACCGGCGCCGCCGGCGGCGTGGGCTCCACCGCGATAACGCTGCTGGCCCGCCTCGGCTACGAGGTGCACGCGTCCACCGGGCGTGCCGCAGAACTCGGCGACTACCTGCGTGACCTGGGCGCGACCGAGATCGTGCCGCGTGAGGAACTCAGCGCGACCGGGCGGCCGTTGCAGAAGCCGCGCTGGGCCGGAGCCGTGGATTCCGTCGGTAGCAGCACGCTGGCATCCGTTCTGGCGCAGATTCGCGATAACGGCGCGGTCGCCGCGTGCGGCCTGGCGCAGGGACCCGACCTGCCGACGACCGTGCTGCCGTTCATTCTGCGCGGGGTCAGCCTGCTGGGCATCAATTCGGTGCAGGCGCCGCTGCCGCTGCGGGAGCGGGCCTGGGCCCGGCTGGGCACCGACCTTGACCTGAACCTGCTCGACTCTCTGACCCACACAATCGGGCTTGCCGACAGTTTCGACGCGGCCGACGCGATTCTGGCGGGCCGGCTGCACGGGCGCACCGTGGTGGACGTGCGCCGCTGACCCTCGGGGCCCACGCGGTCCATCGCCCGCGCTGAGGCCGTGCTGAGGCCGTGCTGAGGCCTCGGTCAGGCTCCCGGCGAGGCTCCCGGCGAGGCGGTGGGCAGCTTCAGCGATGCGATCAGGTCGGGGGCGTGCTGGCTGGTCAGGATCACGCGGGAGAACTCTTCATCGGCGAGGTCAATCACCACGGCCTGGCGCTGCCGCTTGATGGCGATGAAGTCCTTGCCGCCGTGAAAGGTCCAGGTTCCGGCGGCGACCACGAGCGGCACGAACGATCCGGGTGAGCGGATGCCGCGCAGCCAGATCCACGGATCCTCCGTGATGATGACCGAGCGAATGTTCTCCCGCTGCACGACGATGTTGTCGCGCCGTCGTGAGAGCGTCTTTTCGGCTCGGGAGAGGTGGATCTCGAGCCGATCAGGGTGCACGCTCAGGGATGCCATGTGCCTAGTCTGCCCGGTCCCACCGACATTGCGCGCTCCTAAGGGTCATAAAGCAGTAATGTCCCAGCGAAAAGCTACCCGGCGGTGGCCACGGCGGCCGCACGGGCGTAGACCCGCACGGGAGCATCGTCGATCCGGGGGCCCGCCACCGCAGCATGGTGGCCGGACGCGGCCCGGCACGCACAACGCGTTCGGCCCGCCGCCGGCGGCCGCACGTCGTCGACGCTCGGTAGGGTCCACGCCGTGCCTCCCTCGCCCTGGCCGTTCCTCGACCACCCCGGCCCGCTCCCGTTCGCCCACCG
>JBBQYN010000354.1:0-2878 GCA_038208655.1 Actinomycetales bacterium | reverse complement strand
GTTGTGTACTCACGCTCGACGCCGCTGGCGACAGAACATCTCACCGTCGCGCAATCTCGTGCCGGTGCCGACGCTGGCATCATCGGTGCCAGCGTCATGGCAATCGACCATGCCCTCTCGTCCACAAGCATCGATGCGATGACTGCCGCGCTGGAGTCCGCGAACAAATAGTGCCTCCTGTCCACCAGCCCTGACCAGAGAGCGGGTTCTGCAAGAGGACGCAGTGAAATCGCTCACACCGTCATCGAGCCGAAACGGTATCGGGCCAGGACGCACGAATGGCGACCAGTCCAGAGGACTAGTCGCCATTCGTGCACTCGGTCGAGCCACGGGGGCCCGATCGTTGTCGTTAGATGATTGCGGCGCGCAGGGCGGCAGCAGCTGCTGCCGGGTCCTCGGCGCCGTAGATGGCGCCGCCGGCGACGGCGACGGTGGCACCGGCGCGCTGCACGGAGGCGATCGTGCTGAGGTTCACGCCACCGGCCAGGGAGAACGGAACCTTCGCGGTCTCGCCCTGGTTGAGCAGGGTCTCCAGCGAGAAGCCGGCTTCGGCCTGCTCGTCGAGGCCGGTGTGCATCTCCACGAACTGAGCGCCCAGGGCGGTTACTTCGCGGGCACGGGTGACCTTGTCGGCGACGCCGATGAGGTCGACGACGATACCCTTGCCGTGCTTGGTGGCGGCCGCGACGGCGCCGATGATGGTGCTGTCACCGGCGGTGCCGAGAACGGTCACGAGGTCGGCACCGGCCTGGAAGGCGATGTCGGCTTCCAGCTCGCCGGCATCCATCGTCTTGAGGTCAGCGAAGACGATCTTGTCGGGGTGAGCTGCCTTGATCGCGGTGACGGCGCGCAGGCCCTCTGCCTTGATCAGCGGGGTGCCGAGCTCGATGATGTCCACGTGGGGGGCAACCTGAGCGGCGAGGGTGAGGGCGGCGTCCGTGGTGAGAACGTCCATTGCAACCTGAAGCTTCATGAGAATCTGCTTTCTGTTATTCGGTGGTGTCGGGGCGAGGCCCCGAGGAGTGGGGAGAACTGGGACGAGGACCGGAAGGTCACTCGAGGTTGGCGTGGCGGGGCCAGAGTTCGGCGGCCGTGGCACCGGATGCCGTCCACAGGCTGTGGAAGAGCGCGTCGCCCAGCAGCATCACGGTCTGTTCGAACAGGCCGCCGGAGTATTGCGCCGAGATGGCGCCCTCGTGGTCGGTCTTCTGCGCGGCGGGCACCACGATCGTGGCAACCGCCAGAACGGCCACGGGCGATTCGGGGGCGGTGCTGATGGCCACCACGTCGGCGCCGGCGGCGACGGCGTTTTCGGCAGCGCGCACGATGGCGCCGGTGGTGCCGGAGCCGCTGGCGACCAGCAGCACGTCGTCGGCGGCGATGGCCGGGGTGGTCACGTCGCCGACCACGTGCACGTCGAGTCCGAGGTGCATGAGGCGCATGGCCGTCATGCGCAGGGCCAGTCCGGATCGGCCGGCTCCGAGAACAAAGACGCGGCGGGCCGCGCCGAGGCGGGCGGCCACATCATCGAGCGACGGGTTCGCCTCGGTCACGATGGTGCTTACGAGGTCGGTGACCTCGCTCGTGATGAGGTCGAGGGACTCCGTCACGGTTGCACGGTCTGTGCTCGGGGTGGGGGTGCTCTGCAATGCCATGTCCCTATCCTCGGGGATGGGCGGCGGGGGCGCGACCCACCGAACAGGTAGGCGTACTACCCGAACGGGTAGTACGCATCCGCTGTCATCGATGGGGAAACTAACCCAGGGGGTGGGCAGAACGGGTAGTCGGCGGATAGGGTTGAAGGGTGAGTACATCTTCAGAGTTCCGCTCCCCGTCGGCCCGTTCCGCGCATTCCACAGGTGCGGCGAAGTCCACGAGTGCCGCGCAGTCGGCACCCGCCGCGCAGCCCGCCACGGCGGTACCGGCCGGGGGAACCGGAACCCATCCCCTCGATTCCCGGGCAGCCGCGGCGGAGCGCACCAAGGTGATCGCCGATCTGACGGATGCCCATTCCACGACCCTGGAATCGCTGCTGGCCATTCTGCGCTCGCGGGACACGGGCGACGCGGCGGCCCGGCAGCAGGCCACCGATCTGGCCGCGGCGGCCATGGTGCAGTTGCGTGCCGTGTCGGATCGGGACCGGGTGCTCACCGAGGAGCCCGTGGCACGGGCCTTTGAGCGGCTGCGCGACGACCTGCGCCCGCTCGTGCGGTTCGGCGACCTGGATGTGCAGTTCATTGAGCCGCCGGTGAACGGGCGGGCACTGCCCGGCGAGGTGGCTCAGGCCGCGCGGGCCATTGTGCGAGGTGCCGTGCTGGCGCTCGTGGAGCAGCCGGACGTGGCGCGGGTGCGGGTGCAATGGGACTGCGACGGCAGCAACCTGCTCATTCGCATTCGGGATGACGGACCCGGGGCGCTCACGCCCGAGACGCCGAGTGTGAGCCAGCTCGCGGTGCGCGTGCACGCGCTCAACGGCAGCCTGACCATGGACGCAACCCCGGGGTGGGGATCGGAGATGTCGGTGGGACTGCCGCTGGACGCGCCGACGGCATCCGTCACCGCGGCCGAGGCGTGGGGGCTGAGCCCGCGCGAGCAGGGCGTGCTGGAGCTGGTGGCGTCGGGTGCCCGCAACCGAACGATTGCCGAGACCCTGTTGATCAGCGAGAACACGGTGAAGTTCCACGTGGCGAATCTGCTGCGCAAGGTGGGCGCCTCCACCCGCGCCGAACTGGCGGCTCTCGCCCGCTGACCCGAGCCTTGGGACGGCGCGCTCGCTCGCCGAGCAGAGCACAGCCGTGCCGGTGCCATGCCGTGCCGTGCCGTGCCGACAATGTCAGTGGGTCCTGATTGACTCTTCATATGACCACCATCGACGGTG
>JBBQYN010000353.1:0-2883 GCA_038208655.1 Actinomycetales bacterium | reverse complement strand
ACAGCTGACCCGCGGCGCACCGCCCGCACCACAGCCCCTAACAGAAGGCCGGAAACCGCTTCAGATGACAGACACCCCCGCATCCACGCCCGCCGAGACGCCACCCGTTGATCGTCGGCCCCGGCCGCAGTTCGGCGAGCTCGCCCCGGAGGGTTGGGTGTGGGAACCATCGGTCACCGACACGGAGCGCGCCGACACCACCAGTGCGCCGGTCGCCACGGATGCCGAGACGCCGGCGGAGGTTGTGCCGGCGCGCAGCGTTCCCGGCTGGGACCGCGGTGTCACGCTGACCCTGCTGATCTTCGGCCTGCTGGCGACCCTCGCCACCATTGCCATGTTCACCGGGCTGACCGTGACGATGCAGACGGTGTACACACAGCAGGATCTGGGCATCTACACGCCCGCAACATCCTTGCCCGCCCTCGTCGCGCTGGGCAGCACCCTGGCCGGCCTGGTGTGGGCCCTGACCGTGACGGCAGCGGTCCGGCGGCTGGTGCGCGGGCGCCGGGCGTTTTACCTGCCGATCATCGGCGGCGTTCTGTCCGTCGTGGTCACGTTTGTGGTCATGATGGTCATCCTGGCCACCGACCCCACACTGGTCAATTCGGTCGGATAGGCCTGAAACACCCACGCTTCGCACCGAACACAGCACCGCCCGGCCGTGTCATCTGACGGGGCCGGGCGGTGCGGTGTGTGGGGGCCTGCGCGCCTACGCGCTGCGGTCGATGCGTCCGCCGGGTCCGCGGGCGTCTTCCTTGCCGGCGATGTCCTTGCGCAGCTCCTTGGGCAGCGAGAACAGCAGGTCTTCCTCAGCCGTCTTGACCAGTTCGACGTCGCCGTAGCCCGCGTCGGCCAGGTCGCGCAGCAACTCGTCCACGAGCTCTTCAGGAACGGATGCTCCGCTGGTCACGCCGACCGTCGTGATTCCGTCGAGCCATTCCTGCTTCACCTCACTGGCGTAGTCCACCCGGTAGGCGGCAGTGGCACCGTATTCCAGGGCCACCTCCACCAGGCGCACTGAGTTGGACGAATTCGCGGAACCCACCACAATGACCAGCTCGGCGTCGGCGGCCACCTTTTTGATGGCCACCTGACGGTTCTGGGTGGCGTAGCAGATGTCGTCACTGGGCGGGTCCTGCAGGTTCGGGAAGCGCGCCCGCAGTCGACGCACGGTCTCCATCGTTTCGTCCACGCTCAGCGTGGTCTGCGACAGCCACACCACCTTGTCGGGGTCGCGCACCTCGATGGTGTCGGCCTCATCGGGGCTTCCGACCAGGGTGGTGTGCTCCGGGGCCTCGCCCGCGGTGCCCTCGACCTCTTCATGGCCTTCATGGCCGATCAGCAGGATCTGAAAGTCGTCCCGGGCGAAGCGCACGGCCTCGCGGTGCACCTTGGTCACCAGCGGGCAGGTGGCGTCAATGGCGTGCAGGCCACGCTCGGCGGCAGCGTTGACCACGGCCGGGGAGACCCCGTGCGCGCTGAACACGATGTGCGAGCCCGGCGGCACCTCGTCGACTTCTTCCACGAAGATGGCGCCCTGCTTCTCCAGCTCAGAGACCACATGGGTGTTGTGCACGATCTGCTTACGCACGTACACGGGCGCCCCGTACAGCTCCAGGGCCTTCTCCACCGCGATGACAGCCCGGTCCACGCCGGCGCAGTATCCGCGCGGCGCCGCGAGCAGCACCCGCTTGTGTCCGACCACCGGGGTATCCTTGAGCCTGTTGCGTACCCCGGGAAGCCGTGGCATACCGAGGCCGATCGAAGTCGGCACGGCGGCGCTGGTCGGTGTGGGGCGGGATGATTCTGTACTCAAAGTCACCCGTTTAGTCTAGGTGCGCAGACCTGAACCAACCCCGGGAGGAAAACTGAGATGACGGACGCACCGGCCACACTCGAGACGCCGTGGCCCGTTGCCCTGTTGTCCCAGAAAATTCGCGGCTACATCGAGCGACTCGGCACCGTCTGGGTGGAGGGCGAGATCACCCAGTGGGGTGGCAGCGGCGGTAATATCTACGGCAAGTTGAAAGACCTCGGCGAAGACGCAACCGTGAGTTTCACGGTCTGGTCGTCGGTACGCGCCCGCCTCACCGGCACCTTCGCCCAGGGCGACCGGGTCATCGCCCTGGTCAAGCCCAACTACTGGGTCAAGGGCGGCACGCTCACCATGCAGGTCTTCGAACTGCGCCATGTGGGGCTGGGCGACATGCTCGAGCGCCTGGAGCGGTTGCGCGTGCAACTGGCCTCCGAGGGCCTTTTCGACGCGGCCCGCAAACAGCCGTTGCCGTTCCTGCCGGCCTGCATCGGCCTGGTCACCGGCAAAGATTCCGACGCCGAAAAAGACGTGCTGCGCAACGCCCAACTGCGCTGGCCCGCCGTGAACTTTCGCGTGGCGCACGCGGCCGTGCAGGGCGAGCGCGCCGTCGCCGAGGTGACCGCCGCCATAGCCCGACTCGACGCCGATCCCGAGGTGGACGTGATCATCGTGGCCCGAGGCGGCGGCGACTTTCAGAACCTGTTGACGTTCAGCGACGAGACCCTGGTGCGCGCCGCCGCCGCCTGCCGCACGCCGCTGGTCAGCGCCATCGGCCACGAGAACGACCGCCCGCTGCTCGACGAGGTCGCCGACCTGCGCGCATCCACGCCGACGGATGCCGCCAAGCGCGTCGTTCCCGACGTGTCCGACGAGCTCAACCGCGTACAACAGGCTCGGGCCCGTCTGAGCAACCGGCTCACCGGCATCCTCTCGGCCGAGGTCGACCGGATCGGTCAGCTGCGGTCCCGTCCGGTGCTCAGCACCCCCGCGTGGATCGTCGATTCCCGCAGCGAAGACCTCACCCGGTATGTGGCGCGCGGCAGCGAGCTCATCGACCGGGTCGTGGA
>JBBQYN010000352.1:0-2890 GCA_038208655.1 Actinomycetales bacterium | reverse complement strand
CGGGCGCCGGTATCGGTCAGGTCGAGGGCGGTGAGAAACCCTTCCATGGGCAGGTGCATAGGCCTCTTCCGGTCGCGGCTGCCGCAGCTGCGGGTCAGCGTATCTTGATAGTTTAGATTGCAGATGAGCCAGACACTTTCTTTAGCCGATTCACCGTCCCTTGATGACCTGCAGGTCTATCTCAAACGCGCCGCGCGGGTGGAGGACGGTTCGGTGCGACTGATCGCGGCGGGCAGTGTGCTGCTGGTCTACAGCGCCATCCTGTACCGCCGGGGACTGCTCGATCGCAGCCCCACCGTGCTGGGCCTGCGCACCTTCGCCCTGGCCGAACCGCTCACGCTCGACACCGTTGTCACGGTGCGATCGCTGCTGGACCGCATCGCCCGGGTCGCGGCCGTGCCGCGAGACAGCGCGGCACCGGTGATGCTGCCGGTGCCGTTTGAGACGACCACGGTCAGCTGGGCCGGCATTTCACCGCCGCAGGGCGGGTGGCAGGCCGTGGGTGTGACGGATGCCGCGGCGCTCGAGGCCGCCGCACGCTCCGGAATCGACGAGGTCGCCACCGCGATTCCCACCGGCACCGGCGACGCTTTGGTGCAGAAGGTGCGCTCCGAGGTGTGGGGACGACCGATCGAGGCCCTCGCCACGCTGGCGGTGTCCGGGGGCAGTACCGTACCGGCCGGCGCCGGATTCGCGGCGGTCAGTCTCGGTTTTCTCGCTGCGGAGGAACCGGTGCGGGTGTTTCAGTGCGGCACCTGGCTGCGCCTGACCACGTCGCGCGGCCACGTGCTCGTCAAGGGCTAAGTCGCACTGCCCCGTGCGCCACCGCGCGCGCGGCAGCGGGTCACCTCACTCGTCGAAGGTGTTCACCATCGCGAAGGCGGCGCGCTCGAGGTAGTCCCAGAGTGTCTCGCGCTGCAACGGCGGCAGGTTCGCGGCGTCGACGGCGACGCGCATGTGCAGCAGCCAGCGGTCCCGGGCGTCCGGGTTGACCTTGAACGGCTGGTGACGCTGGCGCAGCCGCGGGTGGCCGCGCTGCTCGCTGTAGGTCCCCGGGCCGCCCCAGAACTGCTCAAGGAACATCACCAGGCGCGTCTCGGCCGGGCCGAGGTCCTCTTCGGGATACATCGGTTTGAGCACCGGGTCTTGGGCCACACCAACGTAGAAGTCGTGCACGAGCTTCTCGAAGAAGACCCGCCCGCCGACCTGGTCGTAGAAGGTCACGCCGACTGCGGCGCCGTTTTCGCCGTCTCGCAGGTGCAGTCCGGCTGGGTCAGTGCTCATGGGGGCTCACTCGTCTTCGCGAATCTCAGGATCAGGGGTTGATGACGATTTTGCCACAGGCGGCGTCGCAGGCGGCGTCACCCGCGTCGCCGGCTCCGTCGCACCGCCCTTGGGCGGCACCTTCGGAACGGGGCGGGTGGTGGCCACGGCGGCCGGCGTTTTGGGCTTGCGGGTGCCGCGGGGGGTCTTGCGCACCGGGACCGGGGCGGTGTGCACGGTGCTGATCGCGTCCGGAAGGGCGGCCGCGGCCTCTTCCGCAGCATCGATGTCGGGGTCGAGCGGTTCCATCCTGCCGCTGTCGACGGAGCCGTCGGCACCTGCCATGACGACACTGTTCAGCGGGGTCAGCGAGACGCCCACGCCGTCGAGGGCTTTCTTCATGTGCAGGCGCAGGTCACGGGCGAAGTCCCACTTCGCCGAGACCCGGGTCTTCACGACCAGCCGGGTGACGAGGGCTTCGGCGGAGATCGACTCCAGGCCCCAGATCTCGGGCTTTTCCAGAATGACTGAGCGCCACTTGCGGCTGGAGGCAAGTGCCGTGGCCACGCGCAGCAGTTCGGCCTGCACGGTTTCCACGTTGGAGCTGTACGGGATGGCGAGGTCGATGATCACGCGGGCCCAGCCCTGGCTCATGTTGCCCACCCGCAGAATCTCGCCGTTGCGCACGAACCAGAGGGTGCCGTCGATGTCGCGAACCTGGGTGACGCGAATACCGACGGTCTCCACGATTCCGGATGCGAATCCCACGTCCACGATGTCGCCGACACCGATCTGGTCTTCCACGACCATGAACAGGCCGTTGAGGATGTCTTTCACGATGTTCTGCGCGCCGAAACCGAGGCCGGCACCGAGCGCGGCCGTGAGTAGGGCAAAGGACCCGAGGATGTTCGGGCTAACCCGGTCGACGATGAGCAGGATCGCGGTGATCAGAATGAACACGTTCACGATGTTCGCCAGCACCGAGCCCAGGGTGCGTGATCGCTGCACCACACGCACGGCGGCCAGCGGCGACACGTTCAGGGCCTGGGTGTCATCAACCTTCTGGGTCTTCTTCACCCCGGAGACGATCTGCGCCACCACCCGGCGAATCACGAACTGCAACACCCAGCGCAGCGCGAAGGCGATCACCACGATGGCGACGATGGCGAATACGGTCTCCCAGATGCCGGTCCAGTCGATGGTGGCAAGGTAGGCCGAGAAGTCGGTCCAGATTGTTTCCCAGTTCATATTTTCCCAGTCTAGGCACAGCACCTCTGCGCAAAGCCTGAGGCCCGGTCACGCCGGAGCCGGCGGAAACACCTGAGGCCCCGCATCTGTTCAGGATGCGGGGCCTCGGTGTGCCGTGCAGCAGAGCGCTGCGGGCTACGCGTTACTGGCCGTCGCGCGCCTGGGCAGCGAGGGCACGTTCGACCCCGGCCAGGTTCTCGATCACCAGGCGGCGCAGCGCCACCGGTCCCGCGTTGGAGTCGAGCCAGGCGCGCGTCGTGATGACCAGCTCCGCGTTGGCCAACGGCGCCGGGTAGAGCCCGATCACGAGCTTCTCGGCGATCGAGAAGCTGCGGGCTTCCCAGATCGGCTGCAGCATGGCGAAGTACTGATCCACGAA
>JBBQYN010000351.1:0-2899 GCA_038208655.1 Actinomycetales bacterium | reverse complement strand
TGCGGATGCTGCAGCTGGGCCAGGGCGGTCAGGGTACGGGCCGCGTCGGCCAGATCGGCGGTGACGGCTTCGTCGGGGGTGCCGTAGCGCACCGCGTTGCTGAGCACGGCCGGCAGGGAGGTGCGTTCGGCGAGGGCGAGCATGCGGGTGGCCGGGGTGACGCTGCCGGGGGTGCCGGGCTCGGCGAGGTGGCAGACCACCTCCAGGGTCAGGGACTGCGGTGGGAACGCCCGCAGCCAGGCGGTCAGGCCGGCTTCGGCGGCGAGGGTGTCGCGGCGTTCAAGGGCCAGGCCCACATCGGAGGCGGGGCCCAGCAGCACCGTGAGGGAACGCAGCCCGGCCAGGTCGGCCAGTCGCGCGCGGCCGATACTGGGGGTGTGGCCGCCGTGGCCGGGCAAGGGAGGGCCGGTGCCGTCGGCGTGCGCCGCAGACACCGCACGGCAGAGGGCCGCATAGCCGCGCCCGGCCGTGCCGCCGTGCGCGAGCACCACGACGCGGCCGAGCGGTCGGAATTCTTCGTCGTGCACGGCCAGGTCGGCGCCCAGGCCGGCCCGGATACCGACCGCGACGCAGGCCCGCACATGCTTGACCGCGCCGTAGAGGCCGTCGCGGTCGGTGACGGCGAGAAAATCGGCGCCCTGCGCCGCCGTCTGCTCGGCGAGGGAGTCCGGACGGGTCACGCCGTAGTGCGTGGAGTAGGCACTGGCCACGTGCAGGTGGGAGAACGTCATGGTTTAGCCCCAGTCCAGGGCGAGCACCCACGTTCCGTCGAGGTCGCGGCGCAGGTCGTACCGGTGCTGCTCCTCGCCGCCCCGGGCGGCGTGCAGGCGCCACAGTTCGGTGTCGATGCGTACCGGGGCGCCGTCGTTCTCCCACCAGCGGGTGCGGGTGAACACCGCCTGGGGCTGACCGATCACGGTGTGCTCGAAACGATTCCAAATGAACGCTTTTGGGTCACCATCGGTGGTGAGTACAACATCAACAGCCGCATCTATGATCTGTGGCATGGCAAAACTCCTCCATTGAATTAGAACAAACTTCTGATTTAGAGTGTACGCCGCACCTCCGACACCGGCTAGGGCGCTGTCTGTTCGGATGCTGTGTGCCCGGCATTAGCAGTATGTTTACGCATAAAGCATCGCCTCGTACCCCCTAGGCTGATCATGAAACACCTCGTCACAATTCCTTTCCGCCGTGCTCTCCTTCGGGTGATGGCGGCGGAAGAACCAGAAAGGTATTTTCATGTCAGCCAACAGAGCAGTTGCCTACAAAAGCCCGGGCGTCGTCGAGGTCATCGACACCGACTACCCCAGCTTTGAACTCAAAGACGGCCCCGGCGTCAACCCCGCCAACGTGGGCCGCAAAGTGCCGCATGGCGTGATCCTGCGCACGGTCACAACCAACATCTGCGGGTCCGACCAGCACATGGTGCGCGGTCGTACCACCGCCCCGAAGAACCTCGTGCTCGGACACGAGATCACCGGTGAGGTCGTGGAAGTCGGCCCCGACGTGGAATTCATCAAGGTCGGCGACATCTGCTCGGTCCCCTTCAACATCTCCTGCGGTCGCTGCCGTAACTGCAAGGAACGCAAGACCGGCATCTGCCTGAACGTGAACCCCGACCGCCCCGGCAGCGCCTACGGCTACGTCGACATGGGTGGCTGGGTCGGCGGTCAGGCCGAATACGTGCTCGTGCCCTACGCCGATTGGAACCTGCTGAAGTTCCCCGACCGGGACCAGGCGCTGGAGAAGATCATGGACCTGACCATGCTCTCGGACATCTTCCCCACCGGTTTCCACGGCGCCGTCACGGCCGGCGTCGAAGTCGGCTCGACCGTCTACGTGGCCGGTGCCGGCCCGGTCGGCCTCGCGGCCGCCGTCTCCGCCCAGCTGCTCGGCGCTGCCGTGGTCATTGTCGGCGACATGAACCCGGAACGCCTCGCCCAGGCCCGCAGCTTCGGCTGTGAGACCATCGACCTCACCAAGGGCGAGCCGGGAGAGCAGATCGAACAGATCCTCGGCGTGCCCGAGGTCGACGCCGGCGTCGACGCGGTGGGCTTCGAGGCCCGCGGCCACGGCAAGGAGACCGGCACCGAGGCTCCCGCCACGGTACTCAACTCGCTGATGACCATCACCGCGGCCGGCGGCGGTCTGGGAATTCCCGGCCTCTACGTGACCGGTGACCCGGGCGCGAAGGATGCCGCAGCGCAGGAAGGCTCGCTGTCCATCCGTCTCGGACTGGGCTGGGCCAAGTCGCTCACCTTCGCCACCGGCCAGGCCCCGGTGATGAAGTACAACCGTCAGCTCATGATGGCGATCCTGCACGACAAGGTGCAGATCGCCAAGGCCGTGAACGCGCAGGCCATCACCCTCGAGGATGCTCCGCGCGGCTACGCCGAGTTCGACGCCGGAGCCGCCACGAAGTTCGTGCTCAACCCGAACGGCTACGTCAAGGCCTAGAGCCGCCTGCCGGGCCGGTTCTAGGACCGGCCCGGCCCAGCTCACTGCCCCACACGGCCCACTGCCCACGTGGCGAATTCAGGAAATCGGGCAGAATCCGCAGCATCCGTCGCACTGGTCCGGCACCACGGTGTGGCTCGAGCGCTGGATTTCCTGAATTCGCCACAGGGGTCGGCCCGTAGGACGGGTGCCGGGACGGGTGCCGGGACGTGGGGGTGAGGGTGGTTAGCGGCCGGCGAAGTAGCCGGTGCGGGCCTGGCCCACGTGTGCGCTCATGAGGCGCTCCGCGAGCGTGGCATCGCCGGCGTCGATCGCCGCCATCAGTGGGCGATGATCGTTCCACAGCCGTTTGCCGCGCGAGTAATCGTCGGAGGCGTAGAGCCACTCGATCTTGCGCGACACTTGGTGCAGCAGCACGGTGAGCGAGGCGCTGCCGCTG
>JBBQYN010000350.1:0-2903 GCA_038208655.1 Actinomycetales bacterium | reverse complement strand
CCGCGCTCGCCACGTTCACGCTGCCGCTGATCTTTCTGCGCGACAAGGTACAGAAGAACCGCGGCGACAAGAACGTGGGCGACGTCTCACTCTGACGGTCTGCGAGGTGACCGTCTGTGAGCTCTGACGGTCAGTGAGCCGGTGCGAGCATCCGTCGCTGATGCCGGTTCTCGTAGGTCACGACGACCATGTGCGGCCAGGTGAGTGCGGCCAGGCCGATGAACACGATCTGCAGCACCTGATCAGGCAGCCCGCCGCTCGGGGCGACGAGGAGCAGAAAAGCGGCTACCGCGAGAATGGGCACCACGGTGTACACCACCACGATCATGGCCGTGACCCTGCCGCCGCCACGCTCCTCGGTGAACCCCGCCTTCAGGTGCCGAAAGCTGTGCAGCGCACAGAAGTACACGATGAAGAAGACCAGCGGCTCAGTCGCCAGGGCCAGCACGGTGGCCAGCACGATCTCCACGCTCTCGTGCGCCCGATGCCGCAGGGCGACCAGCGCCGCAAGCAGCAGCCCGGCCACCGCGAGGGGCCCAAGCCAGTTCTGCACGGCCGCCACTGTCGCGCCGCCCGGGCCGGCGAGCACCACGTACGCGGCACTCACCTGCGCTGAATGCGACAGGGCCGGCACGGTGAGCAGCCCGAATCCGGCCAGAAAACGCAGCCAGAGCCCGCGGTCGGCGTTCCAGTCCGACCCGAAGTGCAGCGCCGATGCGGCCAGGAACGCGATCAGGCTGACCACCGGCGCGAGCAGCCAGAGCAGCACGACGCCGATCACGATCGCGATGTACACAGCGTTGAAGGTGACGAAACCCCACGGGCCGCGCCACAGCCCGGTCCTGCGCGCGATCAGCGGATCCAGGGCGCCGTGCGGCAACCCGAGCACGGCCACGAGCGCGCCGAGCACGACGACCTGCACAGTCGGGGAGGGCAGCTCCACGCCCATCCCCAGCACGGCGAGGGTGACCATCGCCAGGCTGGCGAACACCAGCGTCTCAAGGGGCGGTCGACGTCGGGCTCGCGGCGCGTCACCGACCGGCCGGGTACGGACCGAATCGGCCGGGACCGTCACAGCGACACGCCCGTGTGCCGGGTGGGCGTGGTCGGCGTCGGGGCAGCGGATGCCGCGGCCGGGCTGAACACGGTGGGCGCGGCCACCTGGGCGATGAACGGACTCCACGGCAGACTCGAGATGATGCGGGCATAGTCCCCGGCCCGGGCGCCGTCACTGAGAAATCGCACGAGCGCGGCCGGGGGAACACCGCGCGCCAGCGCCAGAAAATACTCGGCGGTGCGTTCCGGGTGGGCGCGCACAGCCTGCAGAAAGACGCGGTCGAACGAGCGGCGCAGAGCAGGTTCGGCCGGATGCCGCACGGCATCCCGGCCGGCGAGGAGCCGGTCCGCGCACAGCTGCGCCCAGCGCTGAATGCGGAGGAATCCGTAGCCCGACGCGGCGCGCAGCGCTCCGCCACCGTTGCCGGCGTGCACCACCCCGGCGATGCCGGGCGCGGATTGCCGGCCCAGCCCCATGGCCAGCACGCCGCCCTCGGTGCGCACCCGTCGGGCGTCGTTCAGGCCCAGCCCGTCGAGCACCCCGTCGAGCTCCCCGGCCAGGCGGTGGCGCGGGATGGGTGCCGTGCCAAAGCGGGTCCACTCGACGATCGCGCGATTCGCACTCAGCGGCAGGGTGTAGACGAAACTGAGCCCTTCGGTGTCGGCGGCCAGCGACCCCATCAGGGTGACCTCGCCGGGCTCAAACGGCAGCGGCTGGTCGCGTTCCAGTTCCACCCCCACGAAGCTCTGGTACAGCATCGCCGGCGCGGGTCGCGGCCGCGTGTCGATCACCTGGCGGGCCAGCAGGGTGCCGGCGCTGGTGTGCACCCGTACTCCGTGGGGAACCGCGGTGAGGTCTTCGGCGTGCACTCCCAGCAGCAGCTCCACCCGCGACGACTCGGCGATGTCGGACTGCGCGCCGGCATAGAAGTCGCTGCCGCGCACGTACTGGTAGGCCAGACCGGGCACCCGATGCCGCACGGTGTCGCCGGCCGGGTCGGAGAAGGTCCACGTGGACCAGCGCCGGGACACCAGGTGCGACAGGTCGTGCTGTTCCGGCCGCCAGAAGCACCAGCTTCGGTCGTCTTGGTAAGCGGTGCGCGGCTCGAGCACCACAACGCGCAGCTCGCACCGTTCCCGGGCCAGTCGCGCCGCCAGGGTCAGCCCAGCCAGCCCGCCGCCCAGCACCACGAGGTCGGCATCCAGCGAAGGCGTCATATGTGCTCCTTTCGCTCGATCACCAGCGGGGCGCCGATCGAGCGATATGCGATCAGCCTAGTGGTGACCCGGGCGGTGTTCGGCTGCTCTCACCCGGTACTGAAGACCACGTCCACCCAGTAGTTCGTGGCCCGGTAACTGCTGCTGGGATATCCGCCGCCGGAGCCGTAGCGGTAGACACCGTTGCCGGCCGTGCTCGTCGATGCGGGCGCGGTCAGCGGCCCGCTCGTCACGGCGGCCGCCAGGCCGTTCTCGTCATCCGCGTAACGCCCGACGGGGGCGTAGTACGAGGCCACAATGGTGCTGCCGGCGGCCACGGTGACCGGGCTGGCAAAGTTCACCTGCTGCCATCCGCTCGTGGATTCGCTGGTGAACGTGGCCGAGGCCAGCAGGGTTCCGGTGCTGCTCCAGAGGCGTCCGAGGTGGGTTCCGGTGTTGCCCGAACCCTTGTAGAAGCGGATGCCCGTGACGCTGCCCGCAACGCCGACCTGCAGTCGTACCCCCAGTTCGACCGCGGCCGTGTCGGTGGACTGCGCTGTCACCGGCGCCGCGCTGCTGGACCACAGGCTGCACGGGCACGCCGATGTCGGTGTCGGTGTGGGTGTGGGTGTGGGTGTGGGTGTCGGAGT